>JBBFLF010000004.1 GCA_037481655.1 Desulfobaccales bacterium
CCTCCCGAACCCGCCCCGGCCCGGCCTGCCGCCGCCCCTGCCACGCCCTACGACCTGGAGCGGGACCCCCAGGTGCAACACCTCCTTTCCCGCTGCCCGGCCCTGCGGGAGGTGGTGGCCCGCCTCAGCCGCACCGGCACCGTCTCCCGGGACGAAACCCAGGTCCTCATCCACACCCTGGGCCACCTGGACCACGGCCCCCAGGCGGTGAACGAGCTCTTCCAGCGCTGCACCAACGCCGACCCCGCCCTCTTCCTCAAATCCCGCCTCAAGGGCCACCCCATGAGCTGCCCCAAAATCCGCCACCGCCTGCCCGAACTCACCCAGGCCGTGGACTGCTCCTGCACCTTCGACCTCACCTCCAACCTCTACCCCACCCCCCTGCTGCACCTCCAGTCCCTGGGCCACCCCACCCCCCTGGGCCTCACCCTGGACTCCACCCGCTTCCAGACCCTCCTTTCCGACTACCTCAAACTCCGCCAGCAACTCCGGGAAATGGAACAGCTCCGCCAACGCTACGAGGAACAACTGGCCCAGGTCTTTAAGGACGCCGGCGTCTCCGAACTCAAAACCCCCGTGGGCACCCTGCGCCTCAAAACCGATAACGGCCGTCTTATTTTTGTCCTGGAGTTCTGATGAGGGGAGGGCCGGGGGAGCGGTGGCTCCCCCGCCCTCCCCTCACACTCCCCTCCCCACCCCCTTTATGGGGTTGGGGGAGAGGGCCCGGGAGAGGGGGCAGGGGTCCACGACCCCTGGCCCCCTCTCCCGGATCTCTTCTATAATGACCCCATGGCCATCCTGTATGTCACGGATCAGGGGGCGGTGCTCACCAAGCGGGGCAACCGTCTGGTGGTGGAGAAGCAGGGCAAAGTCATTCACTGGCTCCATGCCTTCCGGGTGGAGCAGGTGATTCTTTTGGGCAATGTCAGTCTCTCTCCGACGGCCGTGGCCTTTCTTTTGGCCCAGGGCATTGATACGGTTTTCCTGTCGTATTACGGCAAGTATCGGGGTCGGCTGGTGGCGCATTTGGGGAAGAACATTGAGCTGCGCCGCCGGCAGTTCGCCCGGCTTGCCGACCCCGCCTTTGCCCTGTCTCTGGCCCGGGCCTGTGTGGCCGCCAAGATCGACAACTGCCGGGTGCTGTTGCGTCGCCAGAACCGGGAGCTCCAGAGCGACGCCGTCACCCAGGTCTTGCATCAGCTCCGGGTCCTGGGCCGCAAGGCCGCGGCCGCCGACAGCCTGGAGACCCTCCTGGGCCTGGAGGGCAGCGCCGCCGCCGCCTATTTTGGCGCCTTCCCCCATCTCCTGAAAAACCCCGATCTCCCCTTTGAGGGCCGCAGCCGACGCCCGCCCCGGGACCCGGTGAACGTCCTCCTCTCTTTGGGCTACACCTTCCTGGCCAACACCGTGCACACCCAGGTGATGACCGCCGGCCTGGACCCGTATCTGGGCGCCCTGCACCAGCCCGAGTACGGCCGCCCCTCCCTGGTCCTGGACCTCATGGAGGAGTTCCGCCCCGTGCTGGTGGATTCCCTGGTCATTTCCCTGGTGAACCGCCGCATCATCCGCCCCGGCGACTTCTTCCGCCCCGAGGAGCAGGAGCCCGCCGCCTTCGACTTCGCCGCCCCGCCCGTGAAGGAGGGCTACCCCATCCTCCTGGCCCACACCGGCATGAAGAAGCTCATCCTCCACTTCGAGCGCCGCCTGGCCAGCCGCATCCTCTACCTCCCCCAGGCCCGGCGCCTCAGTTTCCGGGACGTCATCCTGGCCCAGGTGCGGGCCTTCATCCGGGCCCTGGAGGAGGACGTCCCCTACCAGCCCTTTCTCGTGCGCTGAGGTGATCATGTTTGTCGTGGTGAGCTACGACGTCGTGGATGACCGCCGCCGCCTCAAGGTGGCCAAAGCCCTCACCGACTACGGCCGCCGGGTCCAGAAGAGCGTCTTTGAGTGCGACCTGGACGAGCGCCGCTACCTCAGGCTCAAGGAGACCCTGGACCGCCTCATTGACCACGAGGAGGACAGCGTGCGTTACTACCAGCTCTGCCCCCGCTGCCGCCGGGCCGTGGAGGTGAGCGGCTGGGGCAGCCTCACGGAAGAGGAGGAGGTGGTCATCGTTTGAGATGCCAAAAAACCCTTGACACTCACACGCCTGCCATATTACAAGGGAGAAAAGCCCCGGTGGCTATTCACAATGTCACATATGCGGGGATCTCCGGGCCCAAAGCTAAGTGGTTGAAATCCTTAGGTGGGGGGTCAATCATCCCCGCATCGGCAACTATATGGAATCATTGGCAAAATTTCATTTTGGCGAAAATGCCTCCCGGGGTTGGGGGGGTGGGGGGGGTGGGATCCCCGTTTTTGCCCCCGGAAAGCCGCGTGGCCTGCGGGCCCCAGGGGGCAGGGGTAGGAATCCTTGACCCGATTAGAGGGGATTGCGACCCTACCCGCACCAGGGGTTTTGATTGATTTCCTCGTAGGAATCCTTGACCCGATTAGAGGGGATTGCGACTTGGTTTTGAATTTGACGGCGAAATACATGGCAACCTGTAGGAATCCTTGACCCGATTAGAGGGGATTGCGACTTGATAGCTTCCTGCTCTTTGAGGTCCGACATAAGTGTGTAGGAATCCTTGACCCGATTAGAGGGGATTGCGACTCAACTCTGGTTTGCTAAACTTCTGGCGTAAAAGGTACGTAGGAATCCTTGACCCGATTAGAGGGGATTGCGACCTAAACCCGGGAGTACCGGGCCACGGCGCTTTAGCAGTTTCTCCGTAGGAATCCTTGACCCGATTAGAGGGGATTGCGACCAGTAAGGCGTTTCCCTTTGCCTCAACCTTATAACGTTCGTAGGAATCCTTGACCCGATTAGAGGGGATTGCGACCTACCAGGGTTGATGTCCATCCACAGCCACACCTGAAAGTAGGAATCCTTGACCCGATTAGAGGGGATTGCGACCTAAGCTCCTGGTAGAGGTACCTAATGGCATCCTCTTCCGTAGGAATCCTTGACCCGATTAGAGGGGATTGCGACCGGGATGCGGCTCTAGTGGAAGCTGCATAATGTCATCGGGTAGGAATCCTTGACCCGATTAGAGGGGATTGCGACCGACTAACTGCCCGGATGGGTTAGTTAGCCCATCCGTGTAGGAATCCTTGACCCGATTAGAGGGGATTGCGACTTCAATCCCACACCGTTTGCAGTGCCACTTACTCATTTCGTAGGAATCCTTGACCCGATTAGAGGGGATTGCGACTCGGAGGACGAGTAGAAAAATTTTATGAACCCTTCCTTTTCGTAGGAATCCTTGACCCGATTAGAGGGGATTGCGACACAGGTGATGTGCTAGTTCGTGCAGGGTGGATATTATTGTAGGAATCCTTGACCCGATTAGAGGGGATTGCGACCCAGCGTATCCTCATGGCTTGACCTCCGGCGGCAGGTAAGTAGGAATCCTTGACCCGATTAGAGGGGATTGCGACTCTCCACGAACGCGAACAAGCGGCCGAGAATATCGGCCGTAGGAATCCTTGACCCGATTAGAGGGGATTGCGACAAAGTTCCCTTCCCCTCACAGGCATAGCAAGTTTCGTAGGAATCCTTGACCCGATTAGAGGGGATTGCGACTAATCCAGAGTTCATCAGCCTTTTTCATCGCCCTTCTCCGTAGGAATCCTTGACCCGATTAGAGGGGATTGCGACATGGCCAGGTGTGCCGCAAGACACGTACTTTTTCCGAGTAGGAATCCTTGACCCGATTAGAGGGGATTGCGACGAAAATGACCATCACCCCAGCCCCTAAAACAGGGCTAGGGTAGGAATCCTTGACCCGATTAGAGGGGATTGCGACGTGAATGCCTCCAGGGACTGGGTAGAAGTTGGAGAGAGTAGGAATCCTTGACCCGATTAGAGGGGATTGCGACCTTATCCGTCATCTTATCGAAAGGTGCCGTCAACTTTAGTAGGAATCCTTGACCCGATTAGAGGGGATTGCGACCGTGGATTATGCATCCACACCCAAACACCACCATCACCCGTAGGAATCCTTGACCCGATTAGAGGGGATTGCGACCTGATGATCATCCGCACCAGCCATGGTAGGTCTTCATGTAGGAATCCTTGACCCGATTAGAGGGGATTGCGACACGAAACATACTCCTCAAACCACAAACCACCAGGGATACGTAGGAATCCTTGACCCGATTAGAGGGGATTGCGACCAGGACGAAGGCGTCCAGGGCCTTGAAGGCTTCCTGCTCGTAGGAATCCTTGACCCGATTAGAGGGGATTGCGACTTCATCCCACAATTCCAACATCTTGTGCAATCTTTCTTCGTAGGAATCCTTGACCCGATTAGAGGGGATTGCGACCACACAGGGCAACAGCCATCATCAAGATCGGGGTAATGGGTAGGAATCCTTGACCCGATTAGAGGGGATTGCGACCAGTTAGCGCAGAGCCAGCGGACCAGCACGCCGTAATCGGTAGGAATCCTTGACCCGATTAGAGGGGATTGCGACCAATAGACCTGCACCAGACAATCAGGGTCGCACAGACCGTAGGAATCCTTGACCCGATTAGAGGGGATTGCGACTCCAACCGCTCCACCTTAACCCGACGGAGTTCAAACCGTAGGAATCCTTGACCCGATTAGAGGGGATTGCGACCTACCAGGACGCGACACTGGCCATCCTTGTGCCGCACGTAGGAATCCTTGGCCCGATTAGAGGGGATTGCGACTAATCAATCGGCCGTTTTTGTCTTGACGGCATACCGTCAGTAGGAATCCTTGACCCGATTAGAGGGGATTGCGACCTGAAGGTGTGGACGCCAACTTGCTTCACCCATTCAAGTAGGAATCCTTGACCCGATTAGAGGGGATTGCGACGGCGGCACAAAGGAAATATCCCGCCCAGAAAGACACGTAGGAATCCTTGACCCGATTAGAGGGGATTGCGACCAAACTTACGCATGGTACCTTTGGGCATAACAGCCTCCTTTGTAGGAATCCTTGACCCGATTAGAGGGGATTGCGACAACTTTTCCGCAATCTTTTCCACGATTTCCGACTTCCCTGGTAGGAATCCTTGACCCGATTAGAGGGGATTGCGACTTTTTCAAGATTGCGTTGTAACGATTCCCGAAGCCGGCTGTAGGAATCCTTGACCCGATTAGAGGGGATTGCGACCAATGGGGAAGCGTCGATCCCCACCCTGGTGAAGAGGCGTAGGAATCCTTGACCCGATTAGAGGGGATTGCGACTTTTTCAAGATTGCGTTGTAACGATTCCCGAAGCCGGCTGTAGGAATCCTTGACCCGATGAGAGGGGATTGCGACATAACGGCCTGGGCTTGTAGCTGTAATTATGCACTACCAGTAGGAATCCTTGACCCGATTAGAGGGGATTGCGACTCTTGGCGGCCCGATACCAGGCGCCCTGCACCTGATTGTAGGAATCCTTGACCCGATTAGAGGGGATTGCGACCCCATAGGGGCCGGTGTAGTAAGATGACATATTGGGTAGGAATCCTTGACCCGATTAGAGGGGATTGCGACCCGCCGGCACCCACTCAATAACCTCTTTTTTGATGATTGTAGGAATCCTTGACCCGATTAGAGGGGATTGCGACCCAAAGGGGCAGCCCTTCATCTACGCGGCTGGCCAAGTAGGAATCCTTGACCCGATTAGAGGGGATTGCGACGTTGCCCCACGCAGCATCCTGATGTTGCGGGAGAGTAGGAATCCTTGACCCGATTAGAGGGGATTGCGACTGTTGCGGGAGAACCCAGCAGCACGGCCGAGGGTTTCCGTAGGAATCCTTGACCCGATTAGAGGGGATTGCGACGAGGTACAGGCGGAGGGCCGCACAACCCTCCACCAGGTAGGAATCCTTGACCCGATTAGAGGGGATTGCGACCTTCTTGAGTTAGGTCTGGGGTGGGTGGCTTTTTTTTCTTGTAGGAATCCTTGACCCGATTAGAGGGGATTGCGACATAAAAAACCGGAGGGTCTTCGCTGGTGTCAATTACTCCGTAGGAATCCTTGACCCGATTAGAGGGGATTGCGACACTTCAACGACTTCATTCTTTTGAAAGGAAGAGGTATCGTAGGAATACTTGACCCGATGAGAGGGGACCGCCACCGCAACCCAAACCCCGGCCTCCCGCCGGCTCCCAGACATACCCCCTCCCCTCTCCGCCAGCCCCGCCGCCAATAAAAAAGGGAAGGCAGTCTGCCTTCCCTTCAGTGACCCCAGCCCCCTCTGTCGCTTGGGAGTTTCTCCTTAGGGCGCCGGGGCCGGAATGGCCCCCGAAAACCGGGCTTTTACGGCGTCGGCCAGTCCCCTCCGACCCGGCCCTCCCTGAGATCCCGCCGGTAGGCCTCCAGCTTCTCATCCCACTCCGGCGTGTTCAGGGCGTTGTACTCCTCCTGGGAGAGCCGCCCGCTGTTCAAGAGACGTTCCCGGTAAATGATGTCGATCTGCCGCTGCCGGGCCTCCTTTTCCCGGCGCAGCTGCTCGAGGCGCTGCTGTTTGGTCAGGGCCGCGCCGGCCCCCTGGAGATTGGGGTCCACCGGCTCGTTCATCACCCGGTTGAGGCGGTCTTCATATTCCTGCTCGATCTGCCTCTTCCGCTGCTCCTGCCATCTGGCCTTCTCCGCCTTGGATTTCTCCGTGGCCGGATTGTAGACCGTGGGGGTGAGCAAGGGGGATTGGTCCCTCACGTCAGGGTATTGGAAAAGCTGGTCCATTTGCTTGGGGTTCCATTTGGAGGAGTGATGGGTGTTCAGGATATGGGAGGCGGCGGCGGGGTCTTCCCGGCTCAGCTCCAAAAGCCGCCGGTTCTCCTCCTGAAAGGACTGATGGACATTCTTCAGCAGTTCCTTGTCCTTGGCTCTTTCAGCGGGTTCATTGTTCAGATATTCCCTGATATTTGCACTGTTGGACAACAACAGGGCATGCGTGAGGAACAACCTTTCCAGGTCTCTTTCCCGTCTCCTGACCTCCTCCCGGTCGCCCCGGGCCTCCGCCTCCCCGATGGCCTCAGAAAGCCTCTGGATCTTTCTCTCGGTGATATTTATGCCTTCCTGGAGGTGCGTGAGTCGCCGCTCGGACTCCGCCCGGTGGCGGTCATGCCATTTGTCGATGGCCGTCTCCAGCTCCTTGATTTTCTGGTCGAACTGCTTCTCCAGGTTCTGGAGCCCTGTGACCACCTGGTTCCGCTTCTTCTCCATGGCCCGGTCCCGGGTGGGGGCGGAGGCCCCGGAGGGCTTCCCCGGGGAGGAGACCCCGGCCCCGGCCCGCTGTCCGGAGCTCACTCCGGCGCCGCCCGGGGGACCGCTGGGGCTTCCCGCCTCCGGCAGCACGGCGGGGGGACGGACATTGGTATAAGGGTCGGAAGGGGTGCCGCTCCCCCAGATGCGGTCTCCGAAGGGCTTGCCGGGGTCCTGATAGTCCCGGTAAGGGTCGGAGGCGGTGCCGGTCCCCCAGTAGGGCTTCTCCCCTATCTTCTTCCCCCCCTGATCATAGACATTGAGCTTCCCGGTGGGCGGCGGCAGACGGCCGGGGCCGGGCGCGGTGGCCACCCCGCTTTTGGGAGGGGCCACCGGAGGCGGCGCGGTGGCCACTCCGCTTTTAGGCGGGGCCACGGGCGGCGGCGGGCTCTTGGGAGGGGGGGTGACCTGCCTGACGGAGGAGCCGGGCGCCGGGCCGGAGGGCGGGGCGGGGGAAGTGGGCGCCTTTTTGGTGGTGGCCGGGGCGCTGCCGCCGCTTTTGCGCTCATAGTTCTCGAGGAAGCTGATCTCCCGCCTCAGCTTCTCGATCTGGGCGTCCCGGTCCTTGACAAAGCGGCCGTTGCCCGTGGTGTAGTATTCCAGGGCCTCCTTGGCGGCTTTCAGGCGGCTGTAGGTCTCGGAGGGGGAGGCCGGGGGTTTGGGCCCCCCGGAGGGCGTCGTTGCGGTGGCGGCTCCGCTGGAGCTGCCCGAGGGTGCCGCCCCCTTGGCGCTGCTGCCGGGGGCAGGGGTGGACTTGGGGGCGGCCGGGCCCGGGGCTGCCGGAGGTGAGGCCTGCTGATAATAGACGGGCGGGGAGCTCGGGCGGCCCGGGCTACCGGGAGGGGAGACGGGCCGTTTGGCTCCCGGAGGGGCACCCTGGGGTCCGGCCGTGGTTACCGCGGTCCTGCCGGGCGGCGCGCTGAGGGTAGGCGGAGCCGTTTGGCGGCCGGTCCGGCCCGGACTCCCGCCACCCGGCGGGCCGGGCGGCAGCGGGCCCTGGGATTTAACCTGGGGAGTTCCCGGCTGCCCCGGTCTGGGGGGAGGCGCGGTCTGCCTGACCGCCGGCGGGGAGCCGGGCCGCTGCACCTGCGGAGGGGGTTTCGGCCGGTCCTGCGGCGGGCGGGGAGTCCCCTGCCGGGTCTGGGAGCCCGGCAGGCCGGAAGGCGGCTGAGCATCTTTCCGGGTTTTGGCTTTGGGTTCAGCCTGAGGGACCGACGGAGGCGGTTGGGTCTGAAGTTGACCGGAAGGCGGCCGCCCCGGTAGCCCCTGCGGGGACGAAACCTGGGCCCCGGCTGGGCCGATGAGAAGCAGGGTTCCCAGGACTGCTGCCACCCTTCGAAGGAACAAGCCGATTCCGCCCACCTTTCTCCGCTCCTTTCCGGCTTCGCCCGGACCTCCGTTCCGGGGACTGCCCGCCCGTCTTTTTCCCCTTCGGCCACTCCACGAGGAATATTAAGCCGGGGATTATTTGCCCTTCTTTAAGCCGACTCCGGCAGCACCTTCCCTTAGCCTGCATCCTGTCCTTCCTTGGGCTCCCATCATCGCATAGAACCCGGCCCGTGCCAACTTTATTTTGTTTAAGAGGGAAAAAGGGGTGAAAGAACTATGGTGGCCAGTGCCCGCCAGGCCCCTTGGGACGCTGAGCGCGGGTCACCGGCCCGCGTCGCCGGCAGCGACCCGGGTCCCTCCCACCTCCACATTTTTCCGGGGACATTGCGCTTCTTGTTTGAGGCATTATTTATGACATCAGAAGCGGCTCTCACTTCCCACCTCGGCGCCGCAAAGCGGTGCGTCAAGGCGCGCCGAGCCTGTCCCTCTCTTTAACCCCCAGCCTTGCCGACGGCATTTACCCCGGTCACCTTATCCAACCCCGTTAGAGGAGGACGCCCATGAAAATTCTCTTTATGCGGGTCCTGGTGGCGCTGGTTTTGGTGGGGGCGGGAACGCTCGGGCCCGCCCTGGCGGAATGTTGGGAGGGCACCCTGCCCTCAGGGGCACCGTATCGCATCTGCCTGCCCGAAAATTACAACGGCCGGTTAGTGGTTTTTGCCCCCGGCTATATCAGCCCGACCAAGAAGCCGGCCATCCCCGATGACCAGCTGATCCTTGCGGATGGTTACAGCCTTCCGGATTTGGTGACCGGATTCGGTTTCGCCTTTGCGGTGACCGGTTATCGGGACACCGGCCTGGTGGTCCAGGAAGGCATGGAGGACCTGAAAGAATTGGTGAAGCAGTTCGTTGACGAGGTGGGGCGGCCCGACTATGTCTATCTGGCGGGGGTCTCCCAAGGCGGGCTCATCGCCGCCTTGCTGGCGGAGGAAAAGCCCCAGTATTTTAATGGCGCTCTGTCCTGCTGCGCCGCCATCGGGGATTTTCGCCGGCAGATCAATTACTGGGGCGATGTGCGGGTGATCTTTGACTACTTTTTCCCCAAGGTCCTGCCGGGAAGTCCGGTGAGTATACCGCTGAAATTGATCAACAATTGGTATTCCTTTTATGAAAATAAGGTCAAAATAGCTTTGATCTTCCATCCCCATGCCACCGATCAGCTTTTGGCCGTCACCCGGGTGCCCCCCGGCCCCACCCCCCAGACCCGCCTCCAGGCGGTGATGGACAATCTGTGGTACAACGTCTTTGCCACCAATGACGCCATCGACAAGCTGGGGGGGCAGCCTTATGACAACCGCCTGCGCCTGTATACCGGTTCTGATAATGACCTTATGCTCAATCAGAGGGTGGCCCGCTTTCAGGCCGATGCCGCCGCCCTGGCGGAAATGCAGAAGTACCAGACCTCGGGCAGGCTGCGCATCCCGCTGGTGACCCTGCACAACACCCAGGACCACGTGGTGCCCTATTGGCATGAATGGCTTTACCGGTTCAAAGTCATCGCCCAGGGATCCGCAGGGCGGTATGTGCACTTGCCGGTACCCCGCTGGGGCCACTGCCATTTCAACACCTCAGATGTGTTAGTGGCTTTCTATTATCTCATCTGCATGGTGGATGATGCCGGTGGCCGGACAGCGCTTCCGACTCCGGAGGCTTTGGGGATGGACTTTGCTTCTGAGCCGCAGAAGAGCCAGTCCCGGTAATTCTCTTTATTTTTCCCACCTTGCCGCCTCACCGGCTGCCCAGCCAGGTGAAAAACCGGCTGAGCAGCCGGTTGGCGTAAGTGCGCTCGCCGCCGGCCTGCAAAAAGAGGGCGTGCTGCAAAGGCCTAAGAGCCCGCCGGGCCGCCTGCATGAAGGCGGACTTGGACTTGTGGGTGAAGTGGCTCTCATCCATATAGGCCCCGGCCATATACAGGAGATTCCCGAAGTAGTCGTTGGCGTCCAGCCCGAAGTGGGTGAGGATGGTCATCACCGCCGGCACGTTGAGCCAGGGGCGGTAGAGGCTGGCATCGCCGATCAGGTGAATCTCCGGCTTGCCGAAGGCTTTCACCGCCAGCTCCATGTATTGGCTGATCTTGGGATTGAGGCCCATC
Organism: Desulfobaccales bacterium; assembly: GCA_037481655.1. Lineage (NCBI taxonomy): Bacteria > Pseudomonadati > Thermodesulfobacteriota > Desulfobaccia > Desulfobaccales > Desulfobaccales bacterium. The sequence goes on from JBBFLF010000004.1 coordinate 10,756, forward strand.
TTGCTGGCCCCCACCCAGTCCACCGCCACCAGATCCGCGCCGGCGATGATGGTCTCGGTGCGGTTGGGCTCCGGGTCGGCAAAGACCCCGAAGGGCCCGTCGGCGCTGAGATGGGCGTCAATAATGCCGAAGTGCACCGGAAAGGCCTTCAGATACTCCATGGTGGTGTGGTAGATGTCCCGGCCGGTGTGGTATTCCGAGAACTTGTCCGCCAGGGGGAGGGCGCCGTAGATGTTTTTCAGGGTCAGCGAATAATAGGCGTAGGCGTGGGTCTTGTTTTTGGCAAAGGAGAGGCGGAAGTCCGCATCCCGCCAGGTCACGGGCACCGGGTGGACGCCCAGATGGGGCCCCAGACAGCGTTCCTCCCGCTCATCCAGGGTGAGGTCCACTAGCCGGTAGCCGGCGCTTCCGTCCGCGGCGTAGCCCAAATACTCCGCCATCTCCCGCACACTGCGCTTGTCGAAATACTCGCCGTAGGTGCTTTGGGCTTCGGCCACGGTGAGGTTCGCAAAACCCCGCTCCCGGAGCCGCCTAACCAGGTGGTGCACCAGCTCCGGATCGGTGAAGGTGCTGCGGTCGCTGTTGTTGTAAGCGAACATGAAGTTGGGCTTGATGACGATGGCAAACTCCGCCTGGGATTTGCCCGCGGCCTGGCAGGCCGCCTCCAGCGTCTCCCAGAAGCGGCCGGCGGTGAGCGCCGTGTCCAGGGCCTTGAATTTGTCCGGGTCCCGGATGGCGGCCGCCGTTACCTGCCGGTGGGAGTTTTCCGCCTCCAGGCGTAGGAGGTTCATGTCTTCCTCCAGGGCCAGGCAGAGGTCCCCCGCCGGGTCCGCCACCCGGATGATGCGCCGCTGGAAGACCGCGGTGGGGAAATGGTCGTTATTTACCTCCAGAAGCGGCTCCCCCAGCTTGCGGAAGAGGCGCCCGCCCCGTTCCCCCTCCTCTCGGGGCCCCAAGGGGGCGACCTTCAGGGTCCCCCCCTCCAGGAGAAACTCCCGGGAGGCCACCCGGTCCACCACCGCGCCCAAAAAGGCATCGAACTGGTCCTTGGTGAGGCGCTGGCGCTCGTTTCTGAGAGAATTGGCGTGGATCTGCACCCGGGCGGCCCGGGCCTGGGGGCGCACGGCACAGATATAGCCATACAGCAGGGTGGGTTCCTTGAGGTTGCGGAAGGTGGTGCGCTCCGCCTCCCCGAAGCTCGCCTCTGGGATTATCTCGCCTGTGAGCTCCTCCCCCGCCCGCCGCAAGGACAGCCGGCCTTGGGTCACTGTTACCGTGTGCGGCGTAATGAACACCCCCAGCAGGGCCTCCCCCGGCAGGATGCTCCGGAGCAGCCACTTGATGCTGGAAGCCATCCGGGCCAAGACGTCGTGGGAGATAGCAAAGGGGAGCGGCGTGACCGCAAAGGGGGTGGCGGTGAAGGTGAGCTGAAAGTCGGCCTGCCAGGTCACCAGCGAGGGCTCACCTTGCAACATTGCGGAGCGGCTCACCGCAAAGCCCCGGGTGAGCTCGTGGAGCGGCCCCTGATAACGATAGCTGCCGGCGGCCACGTTGAGCTTCAGGCCGGGAAGGACGCGATCGGTCAGGGCGAAACGCCGCCAGCCGCCCCGGCCGTCCTCTACCACCAGAAGCACATCCCAGAAGATCTCCCCGTCCCCCCAGGGAAAGTCCCGGTCGTGGATGCCGGAGACCAGGAAGAACTCCCGGGGCTGGCCCCCCAGCTCCAGCTTGCCGGCGAGCACCAGATTTTCATATTCCGTGTCATATAAGGGATTGATATCCCTGAGGTATTCCTGACGGAGCTTTCCCCAGGCGAAATTGAGGAAGGCCAGGCGGGCCTGGATCTTTTTGTGCAGCTCCCACCAGCCGGCGCCGGTGACCTTCATGGAGGCCATGAGGGCCGGGGCGTCCTTGAGGTCGAAGAAGAGGAGCCCGGAGCCGTACAGGGGGGCCCGGTCATCGGGTCCGGCATAGATGCGGGTGAAGAGGGTGGTCATGTCCTCCACCAGGTCGAAGCCGGGGTCGTCCTTGAGGTTCTTGTGCCCGAAGAGAAAATAGGAGCGGCCGTCTGCGGCGGTGAAACGGAAGGAGTAGGTCATGCGCCGGATGCCCTCGGCGCTCACGGAAAACAGGTTGAAAACCCCGTCCTCCATGGGGAAGGTTCCCCCCAGGGGCCCAAAGGTGACGGTGCCGGTGAGCCGGGCCTCATGCTCCGCCAAATGGATGAACTTTTCCAGGTCGTCAATGATGATGCGGGCGTCAAATTTCAGCGGGGTATGCTCCCTTTCCCCGGCGATTCTCCCCTCCAGGAAATCCTCTTTCCCCACGCCCAGCCAGCCGGACATGGTCTCCTGAAACTCCAGCCCCAATCCCTGCAAACCGCCCATGGTGCCCTCCTGGGGAATCCCCGGCACGATACGGGTGAAAGGCAGCGCGCCCTTGAGGCGCCACAGAGGATGAGATGGGCGACGTCCAGAGTCGCCTCGGCGTTCAGCCCCAGGTCCGGAACCACGCGACGGTGATTCCATCCTGACAGAGCATATAATCCTAACTATAACCCAAAATAATGACACTGTATTCTTCCTTATGAGGACGGTAAGGCTCCAAGGCGGCATTAGCAGGCCGACCCTGGGAAGTAAGGAGGCAGGAATTCCGAGGCGGGTGGAGGATAAATGAGGAGGGAATAAAGGATGGGGGAGGGAGTAGCCTGCTCCCTCCCCGGTGCTCAAACGATCAGTTTTTAAGGCACGATGACCTGGACCGTGGCCCAGGGCGAGAGATTATTGCCGAAGGTGGCCGCCACCCGGTATAGGTAGGTGCGGCCTTTTTTCGCGGTGGTGTCGGTGAAGCTGAAGCCGGTCTGGTTGGGGTTGGTGACCGGCAAGGTTCCCACCTGAATGAAGGCGCCGGGAGTGGGCGAGACCTCCTGCCGTTGGATGATGAAGCCATCCTTGGCGGTCCCGTTGATGTCATCCCAGCCCAAAGTCACCTTGGTGGCCTTGATGCTCAGCAGCTTCAGGTTGACTGGCGGCTGCAGGACCACCTGCTGGGTGGTGGCGGCGGTCGGTTCGGAGTCGCCGCTGATCCCGCCGGCGTTGTAGGCCTGGACCTTGTACTTGTAGGTCTTGTCAGGGTTGAGCACGTCGTGCAGGAAGCTGGTGCCTGTCACCACCGCCAGCTTATCCCACTCCGCCGTGGCCGCGGGGTCGTCGTTGGCGCCGGGGTTTTCCCCGTAGGCCACCCAAAGGATATAGCCTTCCGCACCTGTCACTGCCGGCCAGGAGACCTGGATGGAGGAGGCGTCCTTGGGAGTGGCGGTGGGAGTTCCGGGGGGATTGGGGGCCGTCGCGCCCGTCTGGGCCGCGGCCACCAGGAAAGGCTCGCCCTTGCCGGTCAACAGCCAGGAGGCGTAGGCGATGCCCCCCCAGTTGTCGTTCAGGGGCACCGACTTTTTGCCCTTTTTGTTGTAGGGGTCAGAGATGGTGGAGAGCTTGATGACGTTGCTCAGATAGTTGGGCACCAACGGATAGTTGAGCTCAAAGACGCTGGGCGGGCCCTCGGGCCGGGGGGAAGTGAAGGTCATGCCGCCCATGTCCCGGAGGTAGGTCATGAACTCCCGGGTGTGGGTCTGCCAGCGCACCTCGGCCCGGGCGGTGGTGGGGGCAGAGGCGGCGGTGAAGTAGTAGGTCACTTCGTCCCAGTTCTGACCCGCAGGGAAGCGGGAGGCGGTGGCTTCCTCGCTGGGGATCACCGTGCCGCCGGCACCCAGGGTGTAGCTGACGAATTTCGCGCCGTTGGCTTTATATTGATCGAAATCATAGCCCGCCGGCGGGATGCGGTTGTCGAAGACCACCTTTTCGTTCAGCAGGTTCACCGACATGTTGTAAGTGCCGTTCTTGTCCAGGTCGCTGCCGGTGCGCTTCTCATAGATCATCACCTTATTGGTGGCGGTCTTCCAGGTTACCGGCGCTGCCGCCGTGCCGATGCTGGGACCCTGGGCCCGGATGGCCGGGTTGCTTTCCGCCACCACCTTGCCCGAATCGGCATACAGCAGGGCCTCCGCGGCATCATAGTAGCCGGATTGATACACCGTGGTGCCGCCGGCGTTCTTCACGTCCAGGGCGATCCAGAAGCGGCGGCCGTCGGGGTAGCCCGAGGGGATGCGGTGGCCGGTGTTGTTGGTCACCTTGACCTTGACGCTATAAACATTGCCGCCCACCGGCGTCGGCCCCTCGGTGATCTCCACGCTCACCGCCTCCTTGAGGGAGATCTCGGTGTTGCGCTTGGTGCGGGCCCACATGGTGGAGCGGTCCGAGAGCATGCCCGGGAAGATGGTGGGGTCGTTGCCCGTGGGCGCGCCGATGACCTCCAGGTCCACCTCGGGGTAGAGCACCCTCATCATGTCGGGCAGGTCCCGGTTGGCCCCGGCGAACTTGTGGAACGCGGTGCCGTACTTGCCGCTCACCGGGTCCAGATACTGGTTGCGGTCCTTGGCGTAGGGATACCAGCCCACTAAAGCCGGGTCGGGGTTGTAGGCCTCAGGGATGCCGTCCGCATACTCATGCTTCTTGCTGGGCATGTGGCAGTCCTGGCAGCGGTTGCCCGGGGTGCCGGCCTCATAGGCCTTGCCGAAGTTGCTGAACTTCCACTCGGTGTAGGTGCGCTGCTCGGGCATGCCCCGCATGCGGTAGGTGCCCCCGGCCGTGGGGATGGTAACGTCCAGGGGGATGGTGAGGTCGTGGCAGGAGCCGCAGAACTCGGGCTTGCGCACGAAGGTGAGGCCCCCGTTCACCCCGGTCATGCCGCCGAAGGTGGGATGCTCCACCGAGATGGCCGCGTCCGGCGTGGGCGCGATGAGCTCCTGAAACTCGATGGAGTAGGCGCCGTCGGGGTTGATTTTGGGAGACCCATCCGGGAGGACGCCGTAGGTCTGGCCGGTGTAAGTGCCGGAAAGAGGGGTATCGCTGAACAGGATGTTGGCGCTGCCGGACCACTTGGCGCCGTAGGTCATGTTGTCCACAAACTGCAAGGTGGTGTCGCCATAGGGCATGCCGGCCGTGGGGCCTTCCGCGGCGTCAAAGGGAGCGCCGCTGTGGGGCCAGTCGTTGATGCCGCCCAGCAGCTTCCACACCGGGTCGGTGGCCGAGAGGTCGTTCCGCTTGTAGGTGACCCCGCCCATGGCCCGGTGGCACATCTCGCAGGAGATGCCCTCGGTGTCGGTGGACAACAGGATGCTCTGGATGATGTTGCCCGCCTGGGGGTCGCCGTTCAGCACCGGGTCAAAGCGGCCGGAGAGCCAGCCGTTGGGGCTGTGGCAGCGCCAGCACATGTTGCCGGCGCCGTCGGTTCCGGCCAGTTGCTTCACCGCCTCGTTGACGATGAGCTGGTTGGCCCGGAAGACCGGGTCCCGGGCGGCGGAGGCCATGGACGAACCGGCCCAGTTGCCGCCGTGGGCCACATTCTGGTCAACGGTGCCGCCGTGGCAGGCCATGCAGGTGACCACGAATTCAAAGACGTTGTACGGGGCCGGGAAGGTGATGTTGCCCAGCTCCTGCTGCTGGGTCCCGGGGTTGGGCATGGAGGTGCCGGCCGGGCTGGGCCGGCCCGGGATGTCGGCGGCGGCCGGGAGGGCCAGGAGCGCTCCCAGGGCCAGGGCCAAACCTAGCAGGGCCAAACGGCGTCTGCATGGGGGTGGAAACTTCATGGCATTTCTCCTTTCGTGGGTCGTCGAAATGTTGGGGCCTGCAAATCAATGGTGAGCTTGCCGGTGAAGAGTTCGTCCCCCTGAAACGTTCCACCTCCTCTCTGCCGCCCGAAGCCGGGACGGAAGGTGACCATCTCCACCTGGGCCTTGACCGGTCCGGGGTGGGTGGCAGGGTTGAAGCCGAGCTTGGCCCTGAGCGTCCCCCGCAGCACGGAGGGGTGGTAGCGGGTCTTGCTGGCCTCGGGCGGGGCCTCCGCATCGGTGAGGGTCCAGTTGCCGGTGACCTGCCAGGTGCCGGCCTCCTGGCCAGGCCGGTCCTGGAAGGGGGAAAAGGCATTCAGGGTAACCCTGAACCTGCCCTTTTTGATGGGGGCTCCTTCATCTCCCTGGGCCTGAGCCTCCACTGTGTAGCCGGTGGTCATGGTGCCCTGCTCCGTGGTGGTGGTCTCGCCCGGCTCCACTATCTGGGAGTTGGTGAGCCGCCAGGAGAATTTGCGGGGAGACCCCTCCCGGCCGGTCTCCTGGGCCTCCAGGCCGCCTTGGGCGGCCACCAGCACGCCCACAGCCAGCATGCTCAGCAAGCATCTCACGGCCCGCCTGCCGCGCGGGCCTTCCTGGCCCGAGGACCTGTGGTTGCCTTCTTTTAAACACCCATACATCGTAAGAACCTCTGCTTGTGCCCCTCTTCAGCCCCTTTTGCTGCGGCTGAATTAGGCCGCGGTGCGTCGATCACTTCCAAACCCGTTTGGCTGAGAATGTCCAGAAAGACTGGCGTATCAAAAACGGGCCGTAGCGACTGGGATGTTTTCGAGGGAGAAAATCTTCGGGAAAAGCGCCGTGAAAGGAGAGGAGCGGGAGATTACCAGGGAATACCGCCGGAACTGGACAACTGCGAGAAGGGGTTTTCTTTCGGTAGGGTGGAAATCACGAGAAGTGACGGCAATGCCACCTTTCTATCTGGGAGAGCCCGGATATCTTCATGGCTGGCGAAAAGGGTTGATCTGTGCGACGGGGAGTCGTCTTTTTCAGGGAGCTCCTTGATGTGTTGATAAAAGGGTGAGGGGAGAAATGGCGCTGAGCTGTTCAGAGTGAGGTCGCCGGGATAACTTGCCTGGCCTAAAAGGGTACAATCGGCCAGGTCAAAGGCCAGCATCAATAGAGCAAGAAAGACAATCGCCCGTTTCATCCTGGGTCCCGGCGCATCTTACCAAAAGAGGGATCCCCGAGCTCTCTTGGGGCTTTTAGCCACGTCAATCCCGGGAAGCAACTCTCCTGGAGCAATTCCGGGACTGGGTCTCATCCGGGGAAGCCTGCGGTTGACCAATTTTTAATCATATCCCTGATGATATTCCAATAGTCAAAAGTGCTCATTTTTTTGACCACCGGACGCTGACCGGGACGTTTTCAGAATTGCGACTAAAGCACGACCTGTTCTGAGCCCTTCCCATTTCAGGTGCGGATATCCCAGCTTTCAAGGAGGCCAGGTTCTGCCTCAGCACTTCAGCTCCACGCCGTAAAGAGTTCGGGAACCGGCGTATCTTCGGGGAGATGCAGGTTTAAGGGGCCCACCAGGCAGGTCGGGAGGACTTCGAATACCCGGACATCCTGCCAGAGGCAGGTTGCTCTCACCCCTGACTCTTTTGGCGGCTTGGGGGAGGATTGCGCCTTTGGACTGGGGCAGTCCCCCGCCCGGGCGCCTGTTGCGGGAGGCACCGATTTAACCTGAAAAAGAAAGGGCTGACAGCCTTTCGCCTGCCAGCCCTGGGTAGGTCTGAGTGATGTATGGTCGGGACGAGAGGATTTGAACCTCCGACCCCCTGAACCCCATTCAGGTGCGCTTCCAGGCTGCGCCACGTCCCGACAGAGGGAAATGTACCAACCCCGGCCGCGCTTGTCAACGCCTTGGGTGGAAGAAATCGGCCTGGGCCGGCGCCGCTCTCTCCCCGAACTTCATTTGGCGGGCAGGTTTTCCTTCCCTCGGGTCTCCATCCGGGCCGTTAAATACTATTCCGGGGCAGTCCCCCCTGCCGCCTTGCGTGTCTCCGGTCGGATAAAATCCGGTTGTGAGAATCCCCGAAATCTGATATGAGAATAAAGTTTCTCCCCGGCGTGCGCCCGGGGTGGGACAGGACAGCCGCACGAAGGAGATCCCGATGTCCGGAAAAACCGCACACATCCGCAATGTCGCGCTGGTGGGCCACAGCGGTTGCGGCAAAACCTCCCTGGCCGAAGCCCTGCTCTATACCGCCGGCGCCACCACCCGCCTGGGCAAGGTGGACGACGGCTCCTCCGTCCTGGACTTCGAGCCGGAGGAGATCAAACGCAAGATCACCATCTCCTCGGCCTTTCACCACTACACCTGGAAGAAGCACACCGTCTTTGTGGCCGACACCCCCGGGGACGACAACTTCCTGGCCGACACCCGGGCGGTCCTGCATGTGGCCGATGCCTGCGTGGTGGTCATCGACGCGGTGGACGGCGTCAAGGTGGGCACCGAAAAGGTCTGGGCCACCGCCGATGCCTACCGCCTGCCCCGCCTCATCTACATCAACAAGCTGGACCGGGAACGGGCCGATTACGCCCCGGTGCTCACGGCGGTGAAAAACATCCTGGAGGCCACCCCCGTCATGGTGCAGGTCCCCATCGGCCGGGAAGCCGCCTTCAAGGGCGTGGTGGACCTCATCCAGATGAAGGCCTTCACCGGCACCGGCAAGATGGAGGCCGGCCCCATCCCCGAGGAGCTCAAGGACGAGGTGGAGAGCCTCCGGGGCGACCTGATGAACTACGCCGCGGAAAGCGACGACGAGCTCATCGAGAAATTTCTGGACGCGGGCGAACTCACTCCGGAGGAAATCCTCCGGGGTCTCAAGATCGGGACTCTCATGGGCAAGATCGTGCCGGTGCTCTTCGGGGCCTCGGTGGCCAACGTGGGCCCGGCTTTGCTGTTGGACGCCATCAACCATTTCCTCCCCGCCCCCGAAGACCGGGGCGAGGTGAAAGGCAAAACCCCCGCCGGCGAAGAGGTGGCTCTGGCCCCCGACCCCGACGGCCCCCTGGCGGCCCAGGTCTTCAAGACCGTGGCCGACCCCTATGCCGGGCGGCTCTCCATCTTCCGGGTCTATTCCGGCAAGATGGTCTCCGACTCCACCGTGTTTAACGTCAACAAGGGGGTGGCGGAGCGCTACGGCCAGCTCTTCCTGCTGGAGGGCAAGGGGCAGAAACCCGTCCCGGAGCTGGGGCCCGGCGCCTTCGGCGCGGTGGCCAAACTCAAGGAGACGGTCACCGGCGACACCCTGGCCACCGAGGCCAAGCCGGTGCTCCTCCCGGTCCTGGAGCCGCCCCGGGCCATGATCACCCTGGCGGTGGAGCCCAAAGTCAAGGGCGAGGAGGACAAGGTCTTCACCGCCATCCAGAAGCTCACGGAAGAGGACCCCTCATTGCGCCTCACCCGCAACCCGGAGACCAAGGAGATTCTCCTTTCGGGCATGGGCGCGGTGCACATTGAGGCCACCGCCGAGAAGATGAAGCGCAAGTTCGGCGTGGAGGTCAACCTCACCCTGCCCAAGGTGCCCTACCGGGAGACCATCAAGGGCAAGACCAAGGTGCAGGGCAAATACAAACGCCAGTCCGGCGGCCGGGGCCAATACGGCGACACCTGGCTGGAGATCGAGCCCCTGCCCCGGGGCGGCGGTTTTGAGTTCGTGGACGCCATCGTGGGCGGCGTCATCCCCAAGCAATACATCCCCTCGGTGGAAAAGGGCATCGTGGAGGCCATGCAGGAGGGGGTGCTGGCCGGCTTCCCGGTGGTGGACGTCAAGGTCACCCTTTATGACGGCTCCTTCCATGAAGTGGACTCCTCGGACATGGCCTTCAAGATCGCCGGCTCCATGGGCTTCAAAAAGGGCGTCCAGCAGGCCAACCCGGTGCTTTTGGAACCCATCATGAAGATGACCGTCACCGTGCCCGAGGAAAATATGGGCGACATCATCGGCGATCTCAACGGCCGGCGGGGCCGGGTCCTGGGGGTGGAGGCCCAGGGGAAGAACCAGGTCATCACCGCCCACGTGCCCATGGCCGAAGTGCTCATGTACGCCCCGGACCTCATCAGCAAGACCGGCGGCCGGGGCACCTTCGAGATGGAGCTCTCCCACTACGAGGAGGTGCCGCCGCACCTGGCGGAAAAGATCATCGCCGAGGCCCGGGCGGCCAAGGAAAAGGAGTAGAAATTCAGGGAGACGGGGCCCGGGGTCGTGGACCCCTGCCCCCTCCCCTGAACCCCTCCCCCAACCCCATAAAGGCAGGCGGGCTTTGGCCCGCCTTTTTCTGCTTTTGGCAAGTCGGTGAGAAACTCCAGACAAGTGGCCCCAGGGCCTTAAGGTATGCTATGCTTAGGGCGATGGAAGCCAAAAAACATCCGTACCCAGCCGCAGCCTGCGTCGTGGCCGTCTCGGTGAGTGCCCAAAAGGGCGTGGTGAAGGAAAACGTGCCCGAGATCACCTTGGTGGTGGAGCACGGGGTAGCGGGCGACGCCCACGCCGAGGGGGGCAAGCGCCAGGTGAGCCTGCTGGCCCAGGAGAGCATTGACAAGATGCGGGCCAAAGGCGCGGCGGTAAAGCCCGGGGATTTTGCCGAGAACATCACTACCCGGGGCTTGCCTTTGGATTCGCTGCCGGTGGGCACCCGCCTGCGGCTGGGGGCCGAGGCCCAGGTGGTCATCAGCCAGATCGGCAAGGCCTGCCACCACGGCTGCGCCATTAGGGAGCTGGTGGGGGACTGCATCATGCCCCGGGAGGGCGTCTTTGCCCGGGTCCTCCGGGGCGGAGTGGTGCGGCCCGGGGACCCGATAATCGTGGAAGAGATACCGCCTCCATCTGAGGCCTGACCGGAGGTGACCACCGATGCGGGGGAAAAGGGCGGCACAAGTGGCGGGGATTTTTGGGGCAGGGATGCTCTTGTGGGCGGGCGGTTTGATTCCGGAGGTAAAAACGGGGTCGCCGCCGGCCGTCGCCTGGGCGGCGGAGCGGCCGGGAGGCCCAGCCTACACGCCTACTCCAGGAAGCCCCGAGCGCCGGGCCATCATGGACGCTCTGCGTGGCCTGATGGAAGAACGCACCGGATTGAAACTAATCTTCGTGGTCCGGCATTTGAAAGTGAAGGGCAATTGGGCCTGGCTGGAGGTGGAGCCCCAATCCCCCGATGGCCACAAACGATATGAACCTGTGTGTGCCTTGCTCAAGAGGGACTTAGGCTACTGGGAGGTGGCGGAGCTCCCCTCCACCGAGGAGGACAGCCCCCTCTGGCAGCCGGGTTTCGGCCGGTCACTGCAGGCCCGCTACCCGGGGGTACCGTTGGAGATCTTCCCGCCCGCTCGGCGTTAGCCGGAACGAGGCATCCGGAGCAATAAGGGCAGAACGCCGGGCTGCCTATGGAGCGAAGGGTGTGAACGGGGGAGGAGGAGGGCGCTGCTCCCCTTAACGGTTAGGTGCGGGAAAAATGACTTTTCAGGTGGGCATTCTTACAGTGAGTGACAAAGGCCACGCCGGCGAACGCCAGGACACCGCCGGCCCGGAGCTGGCGCGCCTGTTGGACCCGGCCTGCTTTCAGGTGCGCCGCTACGAGGTGGTGCCCGATGAGTGGGAGGACATCGCCCGGGTGCTGGTGGCCTGGAGCGATGAGGAGGGGCTGGATCTCATCCTCACCTGCGGCGGCACGGGCCTGCATCCCCGGGACCTGACCCCCGAAGTGACCCAGGCGGTTGCCCATCGCCTGGTGCCGGGGCTCCCCGAGGCCATGCGGGCCGCGGGCTTAAGCCAGACCCCCCACGCCATGCTCTCCCGGGGGGTGGCGGTAATCCGGGGCACCACCCTCATCGTCAATCTCCCCGGCAGCCCCAAAGGCGCCACCGAAAGCCTGGCTGCCATCCTGCCGGCCCTGCCTCACGCCCTGGAGAAACTCCGGGGCAGCCCCGCCGAGTGCGCCACTCCTTAAAGAGTCTCTAAGCTGGTGGAGAGGAAAACTTGCCTCCCAACGGGAAAGTGAAACTCTCCCCAGCCCTTAAAATTAAAAAAGAAAAGGGGGCCAGGAATATAACTCCTGCCCCCTCTCCTCGACCTCACAAAGGGATTTCGTGGGGAGGTTTAAAGGTGAGACGGGGGACCGCAGCCTCTTGATCTCCCCTTCAGAATCACCGGATTCTGGCGTTCCGGGTTTATCCCGGACCCCTCCCCTACTCCCCCCGGGCGGCGGTGTCCAGGTCTGTGGGCTTTTCCTCCCGCTCCGGCGGCAGGCCCTTAGATTCCCGGATCTTGGCCCGGATGGCGGCGATGGCGGCCAGCTGCCGGTCCTTGGCGGCCTTCAGGTCCCGGGCGCGCAGCACCGCATCCCTTACCGGCTCGGTGAGCATGGGATTGATCTCCCCGGCTTCCAGGGCCAGGTGGACTTCTTTGCCCAGCCGCCGCCAGGCCCGGTTCAGACGCCGCTGTTGCCATAAAATGCCCAGCCAGCGCACCAGGATCAGCCCCCGGCGCCCGGTGTTGACCAAAAAGCGCCCCAGTAGGGCCACGACTCCGGAGCTGATTTCTTTGGCTTTGGCAGAATATTCGGCGGTCATGTGGATCTCCTTGTCGTTGAGGATGCCGCCTGGGGATGGCCGGTCCCTGCCAGCACCTCAGCCAGGCTGCGGCTGATGCCGGCCACGTGGCTTCCCGGCCAATAGACCCGTCCGCAGGCGGGGCAGTGGTAAAACTCCGCCTGGGTGGCCCAGATGTGTTCCGGCACCCGGGTCAGAGCCTCCTCCCGGGGGAGCTCCTTGAGCCGGGCATTGCAGCGGACGCAGCGGCTCAGGGGCCGGAAGTGCCGCCGGCTGAGCTGAAGGCGGCGGATGACTTCATCCAGCTGCGCCGCCGGCTCCCGGGCTGCCAGGATGAGCAGGTCCTGCCGGTCCGCCCTCTCCAAGGTGCGGTTGGCGGTGAGGAGCACCGTGTCCGGGGCCGGAGCCGGGAGCGTCTCTTTCCGGAGGACCTGGAGCCGGGCGTCCAGCCCCAGAAACCGCAGGCGCTTGGCCAAGCCTCCCAAAGCGGCATCCACGAGGAACTTCAGCCCCACGTGCCACCCCAATTATGCCCTGGCAGAGGTCAGGGGCTTAAGGGCTCCACCCTGATCCCCGGCGGCGGGCTGAGGCGAAAGGCCTCCGGCGCCAGGGGCGGGTTGACGCTCAGATCGCCAAAGGTCACCCGGAGCTCCGAAGTGGGGCTGGGCGTCTTCACCGTGACCTGCCGGGGCCAGCTTCCGGGGCCGCTGAAATCGGCAAATTCCGCTTCAAAGCCGGTCTGTTCCCCTTCCCCCCGCCACTGGAGCTTCCGGGGCCGGCCCTGGGCCAACCACAGGCGCTCCCGGGGCTGGCCATCGGCGCCGTTCCAGACCAACAGCCAATTGCCGGGCTCCCCTTGCTCCTGCCAGCTCTGGGGCTCCCCGTCGCTTAAGGGCACCCCGGCGGTCAAAAGCCGCACGCACTGGGCCAGGGTCACCCCCGGCGGGATGAAGCCCGCCAGGTTCCGGGGCGTGGCCGGCCCCCTGAGCAGCCTCCACTCCCGGGGGAAGAGCACCGCCACCTCCTCGCCGTCGCTCACAAAGGTCATCAGGCTGCGGCCGAAGAGATCCGTGACCTCCACCCTCAGGGAGGAGGGGAGCCCCGCCAGAAGCCGGGCGCTGCCGGAATAGCTGCGGCCCGGGGCGATGAGGGTGAGGCGGGCCCGGGCTTGAAAGCCCTGGATGCCGGCCTGACGGGCCCGCCAGGCGGCCAGGGCCTCCTGAGGCGCCACAGCCACCGGCGGCGGAGGCGGCGGCAAGGTGCGGCAGCCCGCCAGGACCGCCAGCAGCAAGGCCAGGGAGATGAGGGGTCTCATAGGTTCTGGGCCGGGAGCTTCTCTTCCAGCTCCTGGATCTTGCGGCGCAGACTAGGGAGATCCGGGTTCTCCAGCTCCAGGGCCCGGCGGTAAAGGCGCAGGGCCTCACCCAGGCGGTTCACCTTGCGGTAGGCGTCTCCCAGGTGCTCCGCCACCGTGGCGTCGGTGGGCAGCTTCTCAAAGGCCCGCTCCAGCTCCGCCACCGCCTTGTCGTAGAGGCCTTTCTTGTAATAGACCCAGCCCAGGCTGTCGATGATGTGGCCGCTGTCCGGCTTCAGGCGCAGGGCCGCCTTGATGAGCCGCTCGGCCTCATCCAGGTTGATGCCCATCTCGGCATAGGTGTAGCCCAGGAAATTCAGGGCGTCGGGGTTGTCCGGGTCCAGCTCCAGGACCTTTTTGACCCGCTCGATGCTCTCCTGGCGGCGCTTGAGCTTTTCCAGAATATAGGCCAGCCTGAGATGCAGTTCCACGGAGCGGGGCAGCCGCTCCAGGCCCTCCTGGAGCACCGCCTCCGCCCGGTGAAACATGGCCTCCTCCTCATGGTAGAGGGCCAGGGCCAGATAGACGTCCTCCCGGTCCGGAGCGGCGGCTTTGACCTCCTCCAGGATGCGGCGGGCCTGGGCCACGTCCCGGCGCTGATAGCGCAGGTACGCCAACCGGAGCCGCGCCGGCACAAAATGCTCGGACCCCGGCCGGATGGCCTCATACTCCTGGATGGCCCCGGCCACGTCCCCCTTCTCCTCCAGGGCCAGGCCGATGAGATAGCGCACCCGGTCGCCGTAACGGGGCCGGGTGAGAAGGGGCCGGAGCTCCTTTAAGGCTTCCTCATGATATTTCTGTTCCAGATAAATGATCCCTACCTGGAGGAGGGCCTCCGGGTCGTTCTTCTCCAGGCGGCGGTATTTGGCCAGAGCCTTGGTGGCTTCGCTATACTGCCCCGCCATCAGGTGCAGGCGGCCGATGTTGGCCCACACCCGGGAGTTCTGCGGCTGGATCTTGAGGATGCGGCGGTAATAGCCCAGGGCCCGGGCATACTGCTTTTCCCGCTCCGCCACCGCCGCCAAATCCAGCAGGGCCGGGACGAATTCCGGGTCGTAGTCCAAGACGCGCTGAAGCTGCCGTTTGGCCTCCTCCACCTGATCCATCTCCAGATAGAAGCGGCCCAGGTAGTAGTAGGCCGGGATGAGATCCGGCTGCAGCTTCAGGAGCTCCTTCACCATGCGGATGGCCTTGGGGAAGCGGCGTTGCTGGGCGTAGAGGGCCGCCAGGAAGATGCGGGCCTCCCGGTTGTCCGGGTTGAGCACCAGGATGCGCTCATATTCCAGCACCGCTTCCTGGAGCTGATTGAGGCTGACGTGCAGGCCGGCCAGGAGGAAGTGGGCCTCCTGGCTTCTGGGGTCCAGCTTCAGGGCCTTTTCCACATGCGCCAGGGCATCCTTGAGGTCCCCCTGGCGCTGGTAAAGGGTGGCCACCTCGATGCGCAGAAGCACCGAGTCGGGATCGAAGCGCAGGGCCTCCTCATACTCCCGGATGGCCCCGGGGAGATTTTCCTCCAGGAGATACCGCTGGGCCCGGAAGTAATGGAAATACGCCTGCCCGCGGTCCGGGGCGGCCTCAGGCGCGGCGGGTCCTCCGGGGGACATCAGGGCGCTCAAGGTCTGGCACCCCGCCACGGCCAGGAGCACGACGCAGGCCAAGGCCGGGAGAAACCAGCCTCCTCTCCCGGGCCGGGCGGAGCACGCTGATCCGGCAGCTCCTGGAGCCTCCACCCGCATTGACGTCTCCAGCTTCAATCCACGGCGCTGGCGTGCAGCTCTTCCCAATCCGGTATCTCGCTTTTCAGGTAGTGACGCAGCTTTTTGATGAGCCGGTCCTCGATCTGGCGCACCCGCTCCCGGGAGATGCCGTGGCGGGCCCCGATCTCCTGCAAGGTGAGGGGCTTTTCCGCCAGCAGCCTGAGATCGAGGATGTCCCGCTCCTTGTCGTTCAGTTCGCGCCGGAACTCCTCCAGTTTCTGGCGAAAGAGGGCCTTCATCTCGCTCTCCGCCAGCACCTCCTCCACCTGGGGCTCGGTGGAGGTGAGGAAATTCTTGTGGAATTCCTCGGAGCCTTCCTTCAGGGGCGCGTCCAGGGAGAGCTCCCAGCCGCCCAGGCGCTGCTCCATTTCAATGACCTCCTCCTCCTTCACCTGGAGGACATCGGAGAGCAGCTTGGGGCCCGGCTCGAAACCCAGGGCGCGCAGCTTTTCCTTCTCTTTTTTCAGATTGTAGAACAACTTGCGCTGGGACTGGGTGGTGCCGATCTTCACCAGCTTCCAGTTGTCCATGATGAACTTGAGGATGTAGGCCTTGATCCAGAAGGAGGCGTAGTAAGACAGCTTGATGCCCCGGTAGGGGTCAAACTTTTTGATGGCCTGCATGAGGCCGATATTGCCTTCCTGGATGAGGTCCAGGAGATTGCGCATCCAGTACTTCTGAAATTCCAGGGCGATCTTGATGACCAGGCGCAGATTGCTGGTGATGAGACGGTAGGCGATCTCCGGATCCCCGGTCTCCTTGTAGCGGATGGTGAGCTCCTTTTCCTCTTCGGGGGTGAGGAGCTTGAAGCGGTTGGCCTCCCGGATGTAGCGCTGCAGGGGGTCGAGCTCCGCCGGAACCGGGAGGGCCGCCTCCTCTTCCTCCTCCAGGAGAGGCTCCTCCACTTCGGGCTCCAGGACCTCTTCGGCCGCCAGCTCCTCCAGGGGCTCCTCTAGTTCAATCTCCGGCTCGTAATGGTGGCTCATAGCGCACCTTTGCCTTGGGGCCGTCTCACCAGGTGAGGCGCACCGGAATGCCCTGCTGGGCCAAGTACTCCTTAATGCCCGGGATGGTGTAAGTGCCGTAGTGCACCATGGAGGCGATGAGGGCGGCATCGGCCCGGCCGGCGGTGAGCACCTCCGCCAGGTGCTCGGGCTTGCCGGCGCCGCCGGAGGCGATCACCGGGATGGACACCGCCTCGGAGATCATCCGGGTCACCGTCAGCTCATAGCCGTCTTGGGTGCCGTCGGCGTCGATGGAGTTGAGGCAGATCTCCCCGGCCCCCAGCCGCTCCGCCTCCTTGGCCCACCACAGGGCGTCGAGGCCCATGGGCGTGCGGCCGCCGTGGATGACCACCTCGTAGCCGCTGGGGATTGTGGGGGAAGGCGGCACCCGTTTCACGTCCATGCCCAGGACGATGCATTGGCTCCCGAAGGCCTCAGCCCCCTGGGCAATGAGCCGGGGGTTTTGCACCGCCGCGGTGTTGACGCTCACCTTTTCGGCCCCCGCCAACAGCACCTCCCGCATGTCCTCCAAGGTCCTGATGCCGCCGCCCACAGAGAAGGGGATGAAGATCACCTTTGCCACCCGGCGCACCACGTCAATCATGATGCCCCGGCGGTCGCTGGAGGCGGTGATGTCATAGAACACCAGCTCGTCCGCCCCGGTGTCGTAATAATACCGGGCCATCTCCACCGGGTCGCCGATGTCCACGTTGTCTTGAAACTTGATCCCTTTGGTGGTCCGGCCGTCCCGGACATCCAGGCAGGGGATGATGCGCTTACTGAGCAAGGGTGCCGTCCCAGGCCAGGAAGTTGGCCAGGATGTGAAGCCCGAAGCGGCCACTCTTTTCCGGGTGGAACTGGGTGGCCACCAGGTTCTCCCACGCCACGGCGCTCACGAAGGGGCCACCGTGCTCCGTGATCCCGGCCACCATCTCCGGCCGGGCCGGTTCGGGGAAATAGCTGTGGACAAAATAGTACTCGGCCGTGGGCGGGAGATCAGCAAAGACCGGATGGGGCCGCACAAAGTCCACCCGGTTCCAGCCCATGTGCGGAATCTTGATGCCCGGCTGGCGGGGCAAGGCTTTGGCACGGCCAGAGAGAAGCCCGAGGCAGGGCGTGTCGTTCTCCTCGCTGAACTCCAAGATGATCTGAGCCCCCAGGCAGATGCCCAAAAGCGGCACCCCCCGGGACATCACCTGGCGCAGGGCCTCATCCAGCCCCCGCTGCCGCAATACCGCCATGGCCTTGCCGGCGGCGCCCACCCCGGGGAAGACCACCCGGGAGGCTCGGGCCACCTCCTCCGGCTCCTCCGTCACCCGGCTTTGGGCCCCCAGGGCAGTCAACGCCCTCACCACGCTGGCCAGATTGCCGGCCTGGTAATCCACGACTACGACCATAAGGCCGATTATGGGTATGAAAATTCTGGATTGAATGACAAATTCAATTTGACAGATTTAGTTTATCAGAGGGCAGCGCCAGGCGTCAATGAGATTCCCCCGAAAACGCCGGTGGGCGCTCCTGGCCCCGGTTCCTGGGCCTATTCCCTTGCTGGCCTCATTTCCGACCCGAGCCAGCCTCCCGGAGGCATCAGGGATCCGACCGGATTATCCTGTATTTTCCCCAGGTTGTCCTCAGGGTTTTCCCTTGACATCGTCTGAGGCCGGTATCTATAATGCAGCCACCGAACCGCAGGCCCACCCGCCTGCGCCATTCTGTAAGGGGGGATCATCATGCAGGGGACGATGTGGGGACGCACCGCGGCATTGCTGCTGGCCTTGGCCCTGGTGGCCGCGGCTCCGAAACCGGCCCGGGCCACCGCCGCCGCCACCGGCGCCACCGTGGCCCAGGTGGTGGGCTTCGGCGCCTTGGCCGCCACCTTTGCCTACTTCGCCTGGCTCAACCGGCCTGCCGCCCAGGGCACGGTGGATTGGGGCGTCAAGGGCCCCGGGGGCTTTTTCGTCGGCGCCTTCGTCGGCGGCGGCTTTGTGCAGTCCGCCCGCTGGCAGCTGGCCCAAGCCGGGGTCACTACCTCCCGGGTGAACTTTGAGCCGAGCCCCCTAGGGGGCCTCAAGGCCGGCTATTTCCTGCACAGCTTCCCTTATTTCGGAGCGGAAATTGAGTTCATGTTCGATAAGCACAACACCGGCACCACCCAGGTGAGCCTGAGCCGGCCGGTGCGCAGCTCCGCCACCGCCCTCTTGCCGGTATATCACATCAATGTGAGCACCCTGGCCTTTCATTTCCTCCTCCGCTACGGCTTCCTGCCGGACAAGGAGGTGCCCTTTGGCCGCCTGCAACCCTATGTGGGCCTGGGACCCGGCTTTGTCATCCTCTGGTCCACCTATGACTCGGCCAAGAATTTCTCCCTGGAGGCCTCTGCCGGGGTGCGCTACATGGTGCGCAAAAATGTTTCCCTCTTTGCCGAGTACAAGTTCAGCCAGCAGTGGGAGGTGGAACTGGATTCCATGCGGTACAGCATCCCCGGCGTCCCCGGCCAGATCACCGACAAGGCCACCTTTGATTTCACGGCGCACCGCTTTGCCGTGGGCGTCGCCTTCCATTTCCTGTAAAATCATCTGACAGAGCCGAAAGAGCCGCTGCCTGTCCCGAACCGCACCTTCCTTCGTGGGATGGTAGGGGGAGGCGGGCGGCGGTCTTTGCCTGCGGGCCCGGAAAATTGCCTGAGCCTATGAAACTGGTCACTGCCGCCGAGATGCGGGAGCTGGATCGCCGCACCATCGAAGAGGTGGGGGTCCCCTCCCTGGTGCTCATGGAGAATGCCGGCCGGAGCACCTACCTGGTGCTGCGCCGGGAATTTCCGGACCTGGACGGCCCGGTGGCGGTCTTGGCCGGCCGGGGCAACAACGGTGGCGACGGCTGCGTGGTGGCCCGCTATCTCGCCAACGCCGGGATCCCGGTCTTTGTCCTCCTGTTTGCCCGCCGGGAACAGGTCTCCGGCGATGCCCGGGTCAACCTGGACATCCTCTCTCGCCTGGGGGTGGAGGTGGTGGAGGTGCCGGAGGACGCAGCGTTCCAAGTGCACCTGCCCCGCCTCCGGGAAGCCGGGCTGATTGTGGATGCCCTGCTGGGCACCGGCCTCAATGCGCCGGTCCGGGGGCTTTTGGCCGAGGTCATCGAGGAGGTGAACCGCCTGCCGGT
Source organism: Desulfobaccales bacterium (assembly GCA_037481655.1). Classification (NCBI taxonomy): domain Bacteria; kingdom Pseudomonadati; phylum Thermodesulfobacteriota; class Desulfobaccia; order Desulfobaccales; species Desulfobaccales bacterium. Next base: position 30,323 of record JBBFLF010000004.1, read on the forward strand.
GCCGGTGTTGGCGGTGGATATCCCCTCGGGGCTGTGCGCCGACACCGGCCAGGTACTGGGGGTGGCGGTCCAGGCCGCAGTCGCTGTCACCTACGGCCTCCCCAAGCTGGGGCAGATCCTGCCGCCGGGCCGGGAACTCTGCGGCCGCCTCTTTCGGGTGGACATCAGTATTCCCCCGGAGCTCACCCGGCCCCTACCCGTGGAGCTGGCCGAGGCGGCGGAGCTGGCCGGGCTCATCCCCCCCCGGCCCTTTGCGGCCCACAAGGGCACCTTCGGCCACGCGGTGGTGCTGGCGGGGAGCGTGGGCAAGACCGGCGCCGCGGCGATGGCCGGGGAGGCGGCCCTGAGGGCCGGGGCCGGACTGGTGACCGTGGCGGTGCCGGAGAGCCTCAACGACATCCTGGAAGTAAAGCTCACCGAGGTGATGAGCCTGCCCCTGGCGGAGGTGCCGGGGGCCCGGGCCGTCAGCCGCCGGGCCTTGGAACCCCTGCAGGAGTTTCTCCGGGACAAGACCGCCCTGGCCCTGGGTCCGGGTCTGGGCACCCACCCGGAGACCCGGGAGCTGGTGCAGGAGTTGGTGCGCACCCTGGCGCTCCCCATGGTCATCGACGCCGACGGGGTCAACTGTCTGGCCGGCGCCGGAGAATGCCTGCGCCAAGCCCCGGCTCCCCGGATCCTCACCCCCCACCCCGGAGAGCTGGCCCGGTTTCTGGGCACCACCACGGCGGACATTCAGGCCCGACGCCTGGAGGTGGCCCGGGAGACGGCCAGGGTCTATAACTGCCTGGTGGTCCTCAAGGGCGCCCAGACGGTCACCGCCGCCCCCGACGGCCGCCTCAGCCTCAACCCCACGGGCAACCCCGGGCTGGCCAGCGGCGGCACCGGCGATGTCCTCACCGGCCTCATCGGGGGCTTCCTCGCCCAGCGTTTAGATCCCTGGGACGCCGCCCGCCTGGGGGTGTACTTGCATGGCCTGGCGGCGGATTATCTGGCCGCCGACCTGGGGCCCCGGGGGTTCATTGCCGGCGATCTTTTGGAGGTGCTCCCCCAGGCCCTGGCCGATCTGGCCGCGGGCCGCATCCCGACGCCTGATGGTGACCCATGCATACAGCCCGTGATATCATGACCCGGGAGGTGGTGACGGCCGGCCCCGAGGACTCGGTGGAGGATCTGGCCCGCCTCCTGGCCGAGAAGCGCATCAGTGGGGTGCCGGTGGTAGATGAGGAGGGCCGGGTCCTGGGGGTGGTGACCCAATCCGACCTCCTCAAGCGCACCCGGGAGCCCACCTTGCCCCTGGCCCTGAACATCCTGGACCTGCATCTTTTCCTGGAGACCCCGGGGCGCTTCCGCCAGCGCCTGGAAAAGCTGTTGGGGACCACGGTGCGCCAGGTGATGTCCAGCCCCGCGGTCACCGTGTCGCCGGACACGCCCGTCTCCGAGCTGGCCCGCCTCATGGAAGAAAAGCGGATTCACACCCTGCCGGTGGTGGAAGACGGGAAACTGGTGGGCATCGTGGGCAAGCTGGACCTCATCCGGGTGCTGGCCCGGCCGCCGGCGTGAGAGAGTATATCGTCAAGAGCGAGAGCCCCGAGGCCACCCGGGAGCTGGCGGCCCGCCTGGGCCGCCTCCTTGAGCCCGGCGATGTGGTGGCCCTGGTGGGGGAGTTGGGCGCCGGCAAGACGGAATTCGTCCGGGGACTGGCCGTGGGCCTGGATGTCCCTCCGGACATCCCCGTCTCCTCCCCCAGCTTTGTGTTGGCCCACGAATACCCTGGGCGATTGCCCCTGGTACACCTGGACCTTTACCGCCTGGAGCACCTGCCGCCGGAGCTGCTGCCGGACCTGGAGGAGTATCTTTTCGGGGAGCGGGTGGCGGCGGTGGAATGGGCCGAACGGTTGGGGGAGCTTCTGCCGGAGAATTACCTGGAGGTGCGCCTCACAGTGACCGGCAAGAGCACCCGGGAGATCACCCTCATCGGCCACGGTCCCCGGGGGGAGGAATTGGCGGCCGCCCTGGCGGCCTCGCCGGAGTCCTGACCCGGCCTTGACCGGGGCAACATGGCGAAGTAAACCTAGCCGGAGCGTCCCCTTCAGCCCGCCATGTCGGCAAGCAAGATGGGGGGCGGCAGGTTTGGCCTGAGGCAGTAAAGGCGATACCGCCCCTGTTTTTGGTGGAGGAAGTCCATATGCCCAAACCCGTCTCCCGGCGCCGGGGGCTTTTGACGCCGGAACCGGAAGTGCGCACCCTCCTGCAGCGTCTGCAGGACCGGATCCAACCTTATCTGACCTACATTTTTATCGGCGTGGGCCTAGTGGTCGTCCTGGCCGCCGGCTGGTGGCTCACCACCCACCTGCGGGAGCGCCGGGCCCAGGCCGCCGCGGTGGCCCTGGCCCCCTTGCGTCCGCAACTCTCAGACCCGGCCAAGGCCGCCGAGGTTCTGCCGGCCTTGGAGAAGATCGTCAAGGACCATGCCGGCACCCCGGCCGCCCTGGAGGCCGAGATGTTCCGGGCCCACCTCCTTTATCAGACCGGGAAATTCGAGGAGGCCCTGGCCGCCTACAAACGTCTGGCCGGCGATTCCCGGGTGCAGCGCCAGCCGGGCTTGCGGGTCATGGTGGCGGAAAGCATCAGTTACTGCGAAGAGGCCCTGGGCCGGCCGAAAGAGGCCGCTCTGGCCTTAAAGCCCCTCCTGGACGAGGTGAGCGGCCCGCTCCAGGGGGAGCTCCTGCGCCGCTACGCCGGGCTGGCGGAGAAGGCCGGCCAGCCCGAAGAGGCCCGCCGGGCCTGGGAAAAGCTCCTGGAGCGGCCGCCGGTACCGGCCCTGGTGCCCTACCTGAAAGAGAAGCTGGCGAGCTCTTCCCCGCCGGCCTCCCCGTGAGTCAGACGAGTCTTTTGGGGGAAGGGGCCGGATAACCTGGCCCTCTCCCCCCTTCCCCCCATCACCCGGCAACGCCTCAGCGCTTCAAGGATCTTGGCCCTCTCCCCGGCCTGTCTTTGATCCGACTTATCCTCATTTAGTGCGGCCCGGGGCCAGCTTTTCCTTGACCAGGTTGAGGTTGAGGCGCACCAGGGGCTCCAGATCCTGATCGCCGTAGGCCGGGCCCCCGGGGCGGAAGGCCAGGCAGATGCCCTCCACCGCGCAGACCTTGTTCACCTTCAGGCGATAGCCCGCCGCATTGGGCAAGGCCCGCTCCAGGCTGGCCCGGGCGCCCTTGAGATCCCCCTCCTTGATCTGGATAAAGGCCAGGTTGTTGAGGGCCAGGGGATGGTCGGGATGCTTGGCAAGGATTTCCAGGTAAATCTTTTTGGCCTCGGGGAGCTTGCCCGCCTCCAGGAGGTCATAACTCCGCACCAAGGCGTCCATCAGCTCCGGCTCCTCCTTCGCCACAGAGACAGTTGCCCCCAGCATCAGACTCCCGATCAAAATGAGCGTCAGTATCATGCGCGTCGTCATAGTCAATCCTTTCTGCGGGGAATTGCCTGCGGTTGTCTGCCCCCTGACCCGCTTTGCTTTTCGACTCGTTAACATAGGACAGGGGGCTTAATCCAGGGCTGCATCCAGACTTGCCATCATGGCTGGCCGACCTCGGCCCATGACCGCCACAAAAAAGGCCCCCGAGGGGGGCCAAAGCGCAGGAGGGCGGCGTCAAAAGGTCTGTTACTGTCTCGGCCCCCTGCCTGCCAGGGGCTCAGCCGACATGTACTGCTTGACCATTTCCAGGTTCATAAGAACTAAAGGCGCCAGTTCCTGATTGCCGGTGCCGGCGCTGACGGGCTTGAAGGCCACGCAGATGCCTCCCACCTGACAGACCCGGTTCACCTGGACCATGTAGCCCTTGGCCCGGGGCAGCGCCTGATTGAGGTAGGTATCCGCCTTGTCAAACTTCTTGGCCTTCACCATGATGGCGGCCAGGTTGTTCAGGGCCAGGGGGTTGCCGGGATCTTTCTGCAGGACTTTTTCCAACATCTTCTGGGCTTCGGCGAACTTGCCCTTTTCCATCAGCTCAAAGCTGTCGACCAGGGCTTTATTGATATCCATTTCCCCTGCGGGTGCAGCAGCCTGTTTGGCCTTGGCGGCCAACCCGGTTCCCGCACCGCACAGCACCAACGCCATAACCAGACAAATGACCGTCACAACAGTTTTTTTCATGCAGTCCTCTCAGGTGGAAGGTGAGATGCCGAAAATGCCGCCCCCGTGCCTCTAACATAGGGCTTCTTTACGTAATGTCAATGGCAGGAAGTAATTATTGCAGAGGCTTAATGCCCTCACTCCCGCAGGCGCGGATCAATGGCCTCCCGCACCCCTTCCCCCAGGAGATTATAGCTGAGCACCGTAATCAGGATGGCCAAGCCCGGAAAGACCGACAGCCACCAGGCAATTTCCAGGGAGTCCTTGCCGGCGGTGAGCATGTTGCCCCAACTGGGGGTAGGGGGCTGCACCCCCAGCCCCAGGAAACTCAGGGCGCTCTCCGTCAGGATGGCGCCGGCCACCCCCAGGGTGGCGGAGACCATTACCGGCGCCAGGGCGTTGGGCAAAAGATGCCGCCAGATGAGGCGAAAATCCGAGGCCCCCAAAGCGCGGGCCGCCTGGACAAACTCCCGCTCCCGAAGCGACAGGAACTCCGCCCGCACCAGCCGGGCCACCCCCATCCAGCTGGTGAGGCCGATGACCACCATGATGTTCCAGATGCTGGGCTCCAGGACCGCAATCACCGCCAAAATCAAGAAGAAACTGGGGAAGCAGAGCATCAGGTCCACCAGGCGCATGAGGAGAAAATCCACCCAGCCGCCGTAAAAACCCGCCACCGACCCGAGGAGGAGGCCGATGAGGGTGGCCAGCCCCACGGAGACAAACCCCACCTTCAGGGACACCTGGGAGCCGTAGATGATGCGGGAAAGCACATCCCGCCCCAGGTTGTCCGTGCCCAGCCAGTGGTCCCGGCTGGGGGGCATGAGCACCGCCTCCAAATCGATATAACCCGGGTCATACGGCGCCAACCACGGGGCAGCCAGCGACACCACGAACATCCCCGCCACCAGGACCAGCCCGGTCATGGCCAGGCGATTGCGCCGAAAACGCTGCCAAAATTCCCGTCCGTGCATATCTTCAGCTGCCCTCCGGCTATTGGGGGAGGGGGCTAAGGGCCGCAGGCCCTTACCTCCTCCCCCAACCCCCTACCCCCAATCCCATATGGGGGGTTGGGAGGGGAGTATGAGGGGAGGGAGGGGGGGTCCACTGACCCCCCGGCCCTCCCCTCTACCCGGCGCGGATGCGAGGGTCGGCCAGGGCGTAGCCCAGGTCGGCCAGGAGGTTCCCCAGCAGGGTCAGGACCGCGCCGATGACCAGCTCCCCCATGACCAGGGGGTAATCCCGGGCCATGACCGCGCCGTAGAAGAGCTGCCCCATGCCCGGGATGGCGAAAATGGACTCGGCGATGACGCTGCCGCCGATGAGGCCGGGCACTGACAGTCCCAGGATGGTAATCACCGGCAAAAGGGCGTTCCTCAAGGCGTGCTTGAAGATCACCGTGCGCTCCGGCAGCCCCTTGGCCCGGGCGGTGGTGATGTAATCCTGGCGGATGACCTCCAGCATATTGCCGCGCATGTAGCGGGACATGCCCGCCAGCCCTCCGAAGGCGGAGACCAGAACCGGCAGGACCAGATGGGCGGCCAGATCGCCGATTTTCTGCCACCAGGGGAGTTGGCGGAAATGCAGGGAGGTGAGCCCCGAGATGGGGAGCCAGTCCAGATAGACCCCAAAAAACATGATGAGGAGCAGGGCCAGCCAGAAACCCGGCATGGCAAAGCCGAAAAAGACCAGGAGGGTGGTGGCCCGGTCGAAGAGGGAGTGCGGCCGGGTGGCGGAGAGGACCCCGATGGGAATGGCCACCATGAGGATGAGGCTCAAGGCCAGGAGATTGATGCCCACGGTGATGCCGATGCGTTCCCGGATCTTGTCCCATACCGGCCGGCGGTCCGGCGCGAAGGAGCGGCCGAAGTCCAGCACCGCCACCCTCTTGAGCCAGCGCCAGTACTGCACCATCAGCGGCTGATCCAGGCCGTAGAGCTCCCGCAGGCGCTTTTGGGCTTCCAGGCTGGCCTTGGGGTTGAGGGTGGTCTGAATCTCGGTGGGGGTCCCCGGCGCTAATTGGATAACGACAAAAGACACCAAGGTGATCCCCAGAAGCATGGGGATCATCAGGAGCAGGCGCTTGGCGAGAAAGGGCCACATGCCGGAAAAATTGCGTTTTTGTCCTGGCCGGGTTACGGTTGCGTCATGCGTGCACGCGGTGGCTTGTGGGCGTCGGCAATGGCGGCTTGGCTGGTGATGGTGGCCGCGGCCATGGCCAACGGCGCCCTACGGGAGTTATGGCTCACCCCCTGGCTGGGGGACCCCTTCGCCCGGGCACTCAGCTCCGTCACCCTGGCCCTGCTGATTTACCTGATTATCGAGCTTTTCCTCGCCTGGCGTCCCGGCCCGTATAACGATGGAGGACTATGGCGCCTCGGGGCCTTCTGGACCTTCCTGGGCCTGGCTTTTGAGTTCGGCCTGGGTCTGGGGCTTGAGGGCCGGACGCTGGCCGAGATGCTGGAGGATTACAATCTCCTGGCCGGCCGGCTGCTCCCCTTGGTCTGGCTCACCACCCTGTGCGGCCCCTGGCTGGCGGCCCGGCGCCGTCGCCAAAGATAGTAAATCTCCCGCCCCCTCAAGACTGTGGCCCTCACAGTAGCCCAATTTTTCCCGCCTGGCAAGGTTAGCGGCTGGACTCTCATTCATACCGCAGCGTGTCGATGGGGCTGAGTTTGGCCGCCTGATGGGCCGGGAAATAGCCGAAAAATATCCCCACCACGGCGGACAGACCCAGGGCGGCCAGGCCCACCAGGGGCGAAGTGGCGATGGGCCACTCCATGAAATAGCCCACCAGATGGGCCACCCCGATCCCCGCCAGAATGCCGATGAGGCCGCCGGTGAGGCTTAAGACCACCGCCTCGGTGAGAAACTGCAGGAGGATGTCCCGGCCGCGGGCCCCCACCGCCAGCCGGAGGCCGATCTCCCGGGTGCGCTCCTTGACGGACACCAGCATGATGTTCATGATGCCGATGCCGCCCACCACCAGGGAGACGGAGGCGATGGCCCACAAAAGGAGGCTGACGGTGCGCACCGTGGCCTCCCGGGCCGCCATGAGCTCGGCGAAGTTGGCCACCGAGTAGTCCTTCTCCATGAAGCGCCGGGCCCGATGGCGCTGGGCCAGCAGCCGGTCCACCTCTTCCTCCGCGGTCTTCAGGGTGTCCGGGCCGGTGGCGGACACCAGGATGAAGCGCACCACCCCGGGCAGGGCAGTGCCGAAGAGCCGGCGCTGGGCGGTCTCCAGGGGCACCAGGATGACGTCGTCCTGATCCCGCCCGCTGGCACTGCGGCCTTTGGGGGCCATGACCCCAATGACCACGAAGGGCTGGTTGCGGATGCGGATGGTCTGGTGCACCGGGTCGGCGGCGCCGAAGAGCTGGTAGCGCACCGTGGCTCCCAGGACCGCCACCTTGGCGGCCCGGGCCCCCTCCTGGTGAGTGAAGAAGCGGCCCGCCTCCATGTCCACTTGGCGCACCTCCTGGTATTCCGGGGTGGTGCCGTTGACGATGGTGGACCAGTTGCGGGCGCCGGCCACCACCTGGGCCACCTCGCCCCATACCGGCGCCACCGCCTTCACCGAGGGAATTTCCCGGGCAATGGCCTGGGCATCCCCCACGGTGAGAGTGGGCGCGGTGCCCAGCCCCATGCGCAGGCCGCCAGCGGTGGTGGCCCCGGGGAGCACCATGAGGAGATTGGCCCCCACGCTGGCGATCTCCCGGGCCACCTGCTGGCGGGCACCGGTCCCCAAGGCCACCACCACCACCACCGCCCCCACCCCAATGATGATGCCCAAAGTGGTGAGGAAGCTGCGGAGCTTGTGCACCCGCAGCGAAAACAGGGCCGTCTTGACACAGGTGGCGAATTTCATATACGGTGAGATGGTGGTATGAGGGAGGGGGCCAGGGATCGGCGATCCCTGCCCCCTCCCTCATGCTCCCTCCCCCAACCCTTGATTATAAGGGGTAGGGGGTGAGGGTTTGGGAGAGGGGGCAGGGGGCCACTGCCCCCTGGCCCCCTCTCCCAACAATCATATTATACTCTGCCAAAGACAGGGGCGCTATGCGGGCGGTGGTGCAGCGGGTGAAGGAGGCCTGGGTGCGGGTGAACGGCGAGGAGGTGGCCCGCATCGGGCCGGGGATGCTGGTGTTGGCGGGGGTGGCGGCGGACGACACCGAGGCGGACGCCGCGGCCCTGGCGCAAAAGCTGGCCCATCTCCGCCTCTTCCCCGAGGGGGAGCGCCTCATGCACCTATCGCTTGTGGATCTGGGCTATGAGGCCCTGGTGGTGAGCCAGTTCACCATTTTGGGGGACTGCCGCAAGGGTCGGCGGCCCTCCTTTGACCTGGCGGCGCCGCCGGAGCAGGCGGAGCGGCTGTATGAAGAGTTGGTGAGCCAGTTGCGGCAGTTGGGAATTCCCACGGCCACCGGCCGCTTCCGGCAGATGATGGAGGTGGGCCTGATCAACGACGGCCCGGTGACCCTGCTGTTGGACACCAAGAAGGTGTTCTAATGTCGACAGTAACCCACAAAAATTTTGAGAAAAAAACAGGGGCCACAAGCAATGAGCTCATGGCCCCTGGAGTTCATCTCCCGCAGATCAGGCGCTTCTCTTCTTGACCCTCTTTTTCAGCTTCTTGGAGGGAACGGGAGCTTTATAATCCTCAATCACCGCCATGAAGTCGTATTTTTTACACATGTAATCAAAAGCTTTGGGGTCCACTTTTATGTTATGGCACATAAAAGGTTCCCCATCTTTATATGAGATGAGCTTGAAGGGGCTCTGCCAGACTTTGTACTCGACCCAACCCTTGGCCGGTACTGTAATGGTTCCCATGCTGTTGGAGGCAGGAACCGCCAGATCATAGTTTGTGTTATTTTTGATAACACCCGTATAAAGTTTGGATTTTTTGGTTTTGGGTTTTTCCGGGAACGGCAGATCCTTTAATTCAGGGAGAGCTGATTCATCTGAGCGTTTAATGATGTCAATGGCTTCGATAAAAGCCGAGGATTTCCGCTCATCCTTCTTACCCCGGCTTTGATCGTAATACGCATACTTCTTCAGCTTCCCCTCTTCATAAACAATTTCCTCCCGGTGCTCAAAATGAGCACACCCCCAGAAAATCACCAAGCCCATGGTAAAGCAGAGTAGTCGCCTCATCGCCCCGGCTCCTATCTGATGGGCTGCCGGCCGAAAGTCGGGGCAGGAGCCTCACGGGAGGGACTGTCATCAAAGACGTATTCCAGAATGTCCCCGGTTTCGTCGTATTTGATCCTCTTGAGCTTCTTGCTGTAATTGATCATGGCGATGGAGCGCGCAAAGGGCACCGGATCTCCCTGGGTCGGCGGCGGCGAGATTCTGATGCCCAGCATGCCGCCGGCACCAGAACCGCTGCTGTTGGAAGAATTTCTCTGCGCTAAATCGAAGATAGACCCGGTCAACACCGCCGCGGAAGACGCCGCCTCGCTGGCCCCGGCCCCGGCGGCCCAGATGGTCACGGTGTTAAAACACCCATGGCGAACATCCCGAAATTCCCCCGTGGCATTGCCATGCGCGTCCGTGCCCACCACCGTGGAGTGTTCAATGGTCGCGCACCCGCCTGCCAGCGCCAGAGCCAAGATAATCACTGTCACTTTCCGCATTATTGTCCCCCCTTGTCTTTTGCGGAACCGCTTTCCCCTTCCTGCTCACACCCTACCTGTCTAATTGCGGATATTCCCATCTAAATACACGCCAAGGAATCTTGTCAAGGATTTTTTAGCCTTCGTCACCAAATCCTCACGGGATTTCCTCCCCGGTGAGGGCGGCCACCTCGCGGAGCAGAACCGTGAGCAACTCCGCCTCCGGCACCTGGCGCACCAGCTCGCCTTTCTTGAACAGGGCCCCCACGCCCTTCCCCCCCGCAATGCCCACATCCGCCTCCCGGGCCTCCCCGGGGCCGTTGACCACGCAGCCCATGATGGCCACCTTCAACGGCGTGGCCACGTTCAGCAGGCGCCGCTCCGCCTCCTCTGCCAGCCCGAAGAGGTCGATCTGGCAGCGGCCGCAGGTGGGGCAGGAGATGAGCTCCACCCCCCGTTCCCGGAGGTGCAGCGCCCGGAGGATCTCAAACCCCACCCGCACCTCCTCCACCGGATCCCGGGTAAGGGAGACGCGCAGGGTATCGCCGATCCCCTCAGCCAACAATAACCCGATCCCCAAGGCTGACTTTACTGTGCCGGCGATGAGGCCCCCCGCCTCCGTCACCCCCAGGTGCAACGGATAATCCACCCGGACCGCCAGCTCCCGGTAGGCCGCCACCGTAATCAGCACATCGGAGGATTTGAGGGAAATCTTGAAGTCAAAAAAGCCCCAATCCTCAAATTGCTCAATCCAGCGCAGCGCGCTCTCCACCAGGGCGGCGGCGGTGGGGCCGCCGTGGCGGGCCAGGAGGTCGGCCTCCAGCGAGCCGGCATTCACCCCCAGCCGGAGCGGCACCCCCCGCTCCTGACAGGCCCGCACCACTACCCGGGTCTTCTCTGCCCCGCCCAGGTTCCCCGGGTTGATGCGGATGCAGTCGGCCCCGGCTTCCAGGGCCGCCAGAGCCAGCCGGTAGTTGAAGTGGATGTCGGCGATGAGGGGCACCGGGCTTTTTTCCTTCACTGCCGCAAAGGCGGCCGCGGCCTCCCGGTCGGGCACCGCCAGGCGCACCAGGTCGCAACCCGCCTGGGCCAGGCGCTCCACCTGAGCCAGGGTGGCCGCCACATCATGGGGATCGGTATTGGTCATGGACTGCACCGAAATGGGAGCGCCGCCCCCCACCTGCACCGACCCCACCCGGATGGCCCGACTGGGGCGCCGGGAAATCATACTCGACCTCCTGTCCAAAGACTGTGGCATGAGAGGGGGGACACAGTTCCCTCTCTCTTTCAGCCCCTCACCCCTGTCATTCTATCCCCACCCCTCCAGGTAGCGCAAGGCTGCGGGCCGGGGCGGCCTGGGGCCCCGACCCCCTGCAATCCCGGACAGCACCGAGGTGTGGCTACGCGGCAGTTTTTGCCGTGACTTAGGGAAGGGGCAGACTTGAGATAGGATAACATACTTTAATCATTATATATATTTTAAATTACCCCCTTGGCACGCCCTTTGCTCTCCTGGCAGCCGACCACAAGGGCCAGGAGCCGTGCCAATGATGCCCGGAAGTGCTGCCGCTGTCCTTGCCGCCCTCCCCTCCCCCCGGGGGGCCCGGGCCACCACCCGCTCGGCCCCCGATCTCTTCCAGGCCAGCTTTCAGGGACGGCTGATGCAGCACCTGCAAAAAGAGGGGGGAGCCGAAAATGCTAAGGGGAGAGGGAGCACGGGCAGCACACCGGACGTCAAGGAGTTCCCGGCGCGTGTGCCGGTTGGCCGCCAGGCGGGAGGGGGGCGCCCCCTGCGGCTCCGGCCTGAGGCTCTTGCCCGCCAGAGGGGCGGGGAGGCGGTCATCCCGCCGGAGCTGCTCCCCGAGCTGTCCCGGCACCTCACCACCGCCGGAGTGTCGGCGCCCCAGGTGCGGCAGTTCCTGTCCCGCCCTGAGGTGCAGGAGCAGGGGCTGAGCCTGGCCGAGTTGCGGGAATTTCTCCGGGGGCTGGCGGGAATGCAGGGGGAGAGGGCCGTTCCGGGCACCCCGGAGGGCGTCGGTGATCCGAAGGAGGCTGTCCTCTCAGAACTCCTGGAGCTGATGGCTGCGGCCCCCGGTGGCGGGCTGAAGGTCCCCCCCGAACGGCGGCCGGAGGCCCAGTTACTCCTGGAGGCCGCGGGGCTGACTGCGGAACAGGCCGCGAAGCTCCTGTGGCACCCCGAAGTGGCGGAGACCGGCCTCACCCCGGAGCAGGTGCGCTCCCAGTGGCTCAAGGCCCGCAATCCTGGGCTGGCAGAGGCGGCCGCCCCCGGACCCGGTGCCTCCGAGACCTGGCGGCAATGGTGGGAGCGGTTGCGCCTGCCGGCGGAGGCCTGGCCGGAGCTCAAGACGGCCCTTAAGCATCTGGGGATCCCCCCGGAGCAGCTGGCCCGCCTGGAGGAAGGCGCCCCCGAGGGCCTCCCCCTGGCTGAGATCTGGCGGCTGCTCAAGGACCACCAGGGGCAGCGGGCCCCCCTTGAGACCCCGGAAGAGCTGGCCCGGGAGCTGGCAGACCGGCTGGACCCCTCCCCCCAGGCGGCGGCTCAGACCTGGGCGGGGCTCTTGCGCCAGGCGGGGTTGCCCGAAGAGATGGTCGCCACCCTCTGGGGCGGCGTCAGTCCGGGCTCCACCGAGGAGCTCAAGGCCCGCCTTCTGAAACTGGCCCCGGAGCCGGCGCCGCCCCCGGCCCAGGAGGCCCCCAAGCCTTTGTATCTGCCGGCCCGACTACGGCTGGGGAGCCTGCCGCGGCAGTTCGAAGGGGAAGAACGGCCCGCCCAGCAGGGGTCCGGATCCCCTGGCTTCCCCGAGCCCCAGGCGCCCCCCGCCCTTCCGGCCGGCCAGGAGGGCGCGTACGCCCTGGTGGCCCAGGAATACCAGTCCGGGGCCGCCCCGTTCCTCGGCTCTGCAGGTCCCTCGGCACTGACGACTCCTTCTTTACGCCAGGCCGTCTGGTCCCAGATCGAAAACGCCGTCCTGCAGCACCTGCAGCCAGGGCGCACCCAGGTCAGCCTCACCCTCAACCCCCCGGAGCTGGGACGGGTGGAGCTGACTCTGACCCTGCAAGGCGAGCGCCTCCTGGTGCAGGCCCTGGTCACCCGGCCGGAGGTGGCACAGTTGGCCCAGACCCAGGTGGAACATCTGGTCCAGGCCCTCACCCGGCAGGGGCTTATCCTCAGCCAGTTTCAGGTGCAGCTGCCGCCAGCCTCCCAGCCGCTGGTGGCCGCCGCCGCTGCCGGCGACCGCGCCGGCTTCCGGCGACCGGAAGAAGGCCCCACAGGCCGCGAAACTTCCCGCCCGCGTCAGACGCAGGGGGTGGATTTCTTCGCCTGAGGAGCAGGTCTGAGCATAAAGCGGGCCAAGGGAGGTTGTGGGAGAGAGGGGCCCGTAACGGGTAAAAGGGCCCGCCACTGATGAACTTTAGAGCCCGGAAAATGTCGGGATGGCCCCGGCTCTATCCGGGGAAGGGAGAGAGTCATGGCCGCCAGCACCACTGCCGCACCAGCCGCCGCCACTGGCGCAGCCAGCCAGTTCACCCTGCCCGTCAAGACCATGGGCAAGGAGGATTTCCTCAAACTCCTGGTCACCCAGCTGCGTTACCAGGACCCCATGTCACCGGAGGATCCCAAGGATTTTGTGGCCCAGCTGGCGCAATTCAGCTCCCTGGAGCAGCAGCTCAACGCCAACACCAACCTGGTGGCGGTGGGCAAGGTGGTGCAGCACCTGGCCGACTCCCTGGGCATGTCCCGGGGGGTGGCGCTTTTGGGGAAGACTGTGCGGGGGGTGGGCAACGCCCTCACCATCTCCGGCGGCCGGGGGGTGAGCGCCACCTACCAGCTCCCCCAGGATGCCAAACAGGTCACCGTCACCATCTTCGACGCCTCCGGCAAGACCATCCGCACCCTGGAGCTGGGAAGCCAGGCCGCCGGTCTGCGCCAGTTCACCTGGGACGGCAAGGACGCCCAGGGCAAGACCGTGGCCGACGGCAGCTACTCCTACCAGGTGCGGGCCGTGGACAGCAAGGGAGTGGGCCTAGAAGTGACCAATTACTTCACCGGCACGGTGCAGGAGGTCTATCAGGACGCCGGCGGCGTCTGGGTCAAGGTGGACGGCCGGCCCGTGCTGGTGGACAACATCATCTCCGTGGGCGCCAACTGAACCGTGGGAGGGGGCTTACACCAAAGGGCGGCGTAAGGACGCCGCCTGGAACTGATGCAGGGAGGAGGGGTCCATGTCACTGTCCACCGCCATGTACAGCGGCCTCAGCGGCCTCAACAGCTACGGCGAGGCCATGACTGTGGTGGGCGACAACATCGCCAACCTGAACACCATCGGCTTTAAGTACAGCAGCATCCATTTTGAGGACCTCATGGCCCAGCTGGTGTCCACCGGCTCGGGGCCGGGCCAGGTGGGGCGGGGCTCCCGCATCTCCGACATTTCCACCGTCTGGGCCCAGGGCTCTTTGGAGACCAGCGCCGATGACGTGGACGTGGCCATCACCGGCACCGGCTTTCTCATCGTGAGGGACCCCCTGGGCGGCAGCCTCTTTTATACCCGGGACGGCAATTTCTCCCTGGACAAGGACGGCTATCTCATCAACGCCCACGGCTACCGGGTGCAGGGCAAGCTCATCGATCCGGTGAGCAAGACCCCGACGGGAGTGGACACGGACATCACCATCAGCCAGAATTACGCCGCGCCCCGGGCCTCCTCGGCGGTGGAGATGGTCCTCAATCTGGATGCCAATGCGGAGATCGGCGCTTTTTATTCCACTTCCTTGAGCCTTTATGACCGGCTGGGCAACATGCGCACCCTCACCACCACCTTCACCAAGGCGGCAGACAACACCTGGACCTTGAGCGGCACCCTGGACGGGGTGGATATCACCGCCCTCATCACCGATCAGGGCGGCGGCGGGCCTTCGGACATGGTCTTTGACCAGAACGGCACCATGGTCTCCGGCGGTCTCTACGCCCTGGACTTGAGCGCCTACAACATCGGCAGCGTCAATCTGGACCTGCGGGATACCAGCGGCGGCAGCACCACCCAGTACGCCGCCAGCTCGGTGACCAACTACGCCTCCCAGGACGGTTACGGCCCCGGTTTCCTGCAGCGCATCTCCATCAATAACGAAGGCATTATCACCGGGCACTACTCCAACGGCCAGATCATCCCCCACTACCAGCTCACCCTGGCCCGCTTCAACGCCCCGGGCAAATTGCGCCGGGAAGGCAGCAACCTCTACACCGAGACCCAGGACTCCGGCGTGCCCCTCACCGGCGCGCCCGGCAACAATGGCCTGGGGCGCATCAACTCCAACTCCCTGGAACAGTCCAACGTGGACCTGGGGAACGAATTTGTGCGCATGATCCTGTACCAGCGGGCCTTCCAGGCCAACTCCCGCATCATCACCACCACCGACAGCATGATGGAGGAGGTCCTGGCCCTGAAACGTTAAGGATAATCAGCGGTTGGGGAGAAAAGAGAAAAAGTGCCTTTGTGAATTTATTCCATCCCCACCGCCGTCAGGGGCGGAGGGGAGGAAAAAGAGAGAGGGGACCACCGGGTGAGTCCCCTCTTTTACTTTTTGGGATGTCCCAAGGCTCAGAAACTTATTCCCCGCCTGATGAGCTGAGGCAGGCGATTTTCGGGCTCACCTTGGCCCCGGAGAAGGCCCGGGCGGGTTTCCGAGAAACAGGGTGCGACCTCCGCCTCGCTTCCCCCATCATCGGGGGAGAGGAGCTGCGGGAGAGGGCGGAGTGCCTGGGCCCCGGCCCTCCCCTCCCAGACCTTTCACCTGGTCAGCAGCCGCTCGTACAGGGTGAGGTATTCCTTGGCCGAGGCGTTCCAGGACCAGTCCTGGGTCATGCCGTTGAGCATGATCTTCTGCCACAGCTCCCGGTCTTTGTAAGCCGCCACCGCCTCGTTGATGGCCCGGATGAAGGCCTCGGCGGAGTATTCCCGGAAGAGGAAGCCGGTGCCGGTGCCGGTCTTCACATCCACCGGCGCCACCGTGTCCGCCAGCCCCCCGGTGGCCCGGACCACCGGCACGGTGCCGTACTTGAGGGAGTAGAGCTGATTGAGGCCGCAGGGCTCATAGCGGGAGGGCATGAGGAAGATGTCGGCCCCGGCTTCGATGAGGTGGGCCAGGGCGTTGTCAAAGGCGATCTTCACCCCCAGCTTGCCGGGGTATTTGGGGGCCACTTCCGCCAGCCAGCGGTGGTATTTCTCGTCGCCGGTGCCCAAAATCACCACCGGCAGGTCCCGGGCCATGAGCTCCGGCAGCACCTGGGCCACCAGGTCAAAGCCCTTCTGGTCCGCCAGCCGGGAGATGATGCCCATGAGCGGCTGGTTGGCGAGCCGAAGGTCCAGGTTGTAGGCCGCCATCAGGGCCATCTTGTTTTTGACCTTGCCGCTTAAATCCTCGGGGCTGTAGTGATGGGGGATGAGGGGGTCGGTGGCGGGGTTCCAGTCCCGGTAATCCACCCCGTTGACGATGCCGAAGAGCGCCTCCGCCCGGCTGGCCAGCACCCCCTCCAGGCCGTAGCCGAACTCCGGGGTCTGGATCTCCTTGCTGTAGCCCCGGCTGACGGTGCTGATGGCGTCGGCAAAGACGATGCCGCCTTTGAGCAGATTGATCTGGTCGTAAAACTCCAGGCCGTCGATACAGAACAGCGACCAGTCCAGCCCCAGGAGGGGGAATTTCTCCTTGGGGAAGAGCCCTTGATAGGCCAGGTTATGGATGGTGAGGAGCGTCTTGGCGCCGGCCAGGGGCGTGGCCCCCCAACGGTGCCGTAAATAAACCGGCACCAGGGCCGCCTGCCAGTCATGGCAGTGGATGACCTCCGGCTTGAATCCCATGGCCTGGCAGACCGCCGGCACGGTGGAGCAGAAAAAGGCGAAGCGCTCCAGATTGTCGAAATAGTCCCCCTTGGGGGTGCCGTAGAGCTGGCTGCGCTCGAAGAACTCATCCCGCTCCACAAAGCAAAAAGGGTGATCGCCTTCAGCCGGCGTCAGCAGGTTGAAGGCCAACGGCTGCCAGCCCAGGTATCCCTGCAGGTCCTCCGCCGCCACCTTCAGGGGGATTTTGCCCTGCTTCACCTGGCCGTAAGCGGGCATGAGCACCCGCACCTCCAGCCCCAGCTCCATCAGGGCCCGGGGCAGGGCGCCGATGACATCCGCCAGTCCCCCGGTTTTGGCGAAAGGCACCGCCTCGGAAGCCACAAACAAGACCCGCATGGTCGCTCCTTTCACAGAAACTGCCGGGGAAAGAGAAGAAGGCCCGTGGTCTCCCCCTCCCCCTGATCGGCGCCGGCGCGGAAAAACCTGAGGGCGGAAGTCAACCCGCCTCCCCCAGTATGCCGGCAAGTCACTTCAAGTCACTTAATATTTATAGACCAGCTCAATCTCGCCGGCCACCAGCCCTTTTTCCGTCTCGCTCAAGGTGAATTCGAGAATGTAATCCCGGCTGGGGAGGTGCTCCGGCGGCACCCCCCGGGGCAGGTCCTTTTCCAGGAAGAACACCGACGTGTAAGGAGACTCCTCCAGGCGGGTGTCGGTGACCCAGAACTTGCCCAGGGAATGCATGAAGCGCAGAAAACCGTAGTGCCGGTCCTGGAAGAACTTGGTGCACACTCCCCTGACCCGGCTGCCGGGCTCCCCCCAGGACGGCGCCCCGGCCTCGGCCTGGGCCGTGGGCAACAGATTGGGAATGAGATACCCGGGAATGAACAGATCCACCTCCCGCCTGAGGCGGGCCGAAACATTGTTGAAGGCCACCAGCTCCACCCGACAGCCCTTGGCCTGGACGATGTTCACCACGCTGCAGAAATCCCCGTCCCCGGTGAAGAGGTAGATGAGGTCCAGGCGGTCGGACTGGGAGATGATGTCCAGGGCCATATCCATGTCCAGATTGGCCTTGCCGTAGGTGCGGCCGGATTCATCCGTGAACCAGCGGATGGGCTTCTCCACCACCTTGAAGCCCAGGTCCCGCAACGTCAGGATGAAGTTCAGGGTGCTCTTGTAGGTGGGATCGGAGGCGGCCCGCTCCTCGTCCAGGGCCACGTAGGCATTGAGGCGCAGGACCTCGTTGCCGTCCTGGTCCGCCAGCCGGCGCACCACTTCGTAGCGCATGCCGTAGCCGCCGCTGCGCATGATGTTCATGGAGTCCACATAGACTCCCACTTTTCTGGCCATAGTCCCTGTCACCACCCCACCCCGGCGTTCCAAAAGCATCCCAGGGGGAGGCACTCATCCGAGGTAAAAGGAGGCCAGGGGTCGCAATCCCTCTCCCCTCTCCCAAACCCTCTCCTCATAGAACCTTAGAGGGGGTGGGGAAAGGGAGCCGGGCTTCCCCGGTCCTCCCCGCAAAAAATTGGGCCGCCTCTCAGTAAAAAATCCGCTCTCCCGGGCGGCGGGGCCCAAAGGGCTGCTCATCGGTGAGGAGCCGGCCCTGCTCTTCCAGGCGATTCTGGAGATAAAGCGGCAGCCGGCCCACCGCCACGGAGTATTCCGGGCTGAACCACTGCAGGCCCGTGACCCCCCGCGCCTTCAGCCGGGCCGCCACCTCTGCCTCCGTGGGCCAGGTGAAGGTCTCCCCCCCGGCCACATGGAAGCCGTAGAGGTCCATGAAGCTGGAGACAAAGGCCACATAGGGCATCACCCGGGGAAAGACCGCCTTCAGGGTATGATAAATATCGGGCATGAGCTGTCCCGCCACCCCGGCGGAGCCCGACTGTACTGACATCAACCCCAGGGGCGTGAGTTTCCGGCGGATGAGGTCGTACATTTCCCGGGTGAAGAGCGTGAGGGCCGGGCCGGCCTCCAGGGGCTCGGGCAGATCCACGATGATGACGTCAAAGGCGCCATCCGGCTGCTGTGCCAGCCAGCCCCGGGCGTCGGCCACCACCAAGCGGGTGCGGGGGTCATCGAAGGCACCCTGGTGGAAGCTGGGGAGCCACTTTCTGCACACCTCCACCAGCTCGGCGTCGATGTCCACCATCACCGCTTCGCTGACGCATTGATGGCGGAGGACCTCCCTGAGGGTGGCCCCCTCCCCGCCCCCCATGATCATCACCCGGCGGGGCTCAGGATGGGCCACCATCACCGGCTGCACCAGGGCCTCATGGTAGATGAATTCATCCCGGGAGGCGGACTGCACCCGGTCATCCAGCACCAGCACCTGGCCGAAGATGGAGCTGGTGAAGATCTCATACTCCTGAAAGGCGGTGCGGCCCCGGACGAGGACCTCCTGGCGCTCGTAGGCGATGAGGTCCGCGGGGCTGCCCCGGTCCAGAAACCAATCCCCCGCCGGCCACTGGGTCTGGCGGGGGGAGGACTGCTCCTGGGTCATCGTTCACCACCCTCACAAGATATTCGGTCGTGAAAAGCTTATTAAAAGCCCGCTCTGGTTACCGTCCCAGCTTTATGGGGGAACTTTGTCAGGCGTTCGGCAGAGATGCCCGGGACTTTCTAACGCCCTACCCTCCTCCCCTCCCTTCCCGCCCCAGCGCGGTGGGCTTTCCTCCTACGCCGGAGGCCAGGGAGTCCAAAGGGAGGGCGGGAAGCCTATGGTCCCCGGCCCTCCCCCAAGTTGCCCCAATATATAATAAATTGCTCACATTGACAAGGCCGACAGGCAATGGCAAGCGGCCGTGGGGGATGGATTTTTAGGGGATGGATTTTGTCTCACGGCAGAAAGACGATCAGGCGTGGGCCAAGAGGGTAACCGGCGGAAAAGGGGGGTCTGGCCCAAGAAGGCTGGACAGACAGGGTTTCCGGCTGGACTCCTTCGCGTGAGGGGATATAAGTCCTGAAAGATACGGGGAAAGGGGCGTTGTCAGGACTGGGTAAGGCTCTGCTGTCCCTCTTTCTGTAAACCGCGCCCTCCTTGCCCCTTGCTTTCCCCCTGCCCCGCCCGCCCTTGGCCGCCCGCCCTTGGCCACCCGCCATCCCGGGCCTCCGCCCTGCTTTCAGGCGTGCACCGCCTGCTCCGGCGGGGCCGCCATCTCCCGGACGGCCTCCATCTCCGCCAGGAGCAGGTGGTGCCGGGGGTCCAGGGGGTTAAAGAGCACCGCCTTGCGGTAGCACTCCAGGGCCTTCTCCAGCTCCCCCTGCTCCAGCCAGGCCCGGGCCTCCGCCTTGAAGGGGTTGGGATTCAGGTCATGGAGCACCGCCTGCCGCCGGCCCCGCTCATCCCGCACCCACTCCAGCCTCAGGCCGTCCTCCTGGTAGTAGGCCTCATCATCGGCGACCAGCCGGCCCTGCCATTTGCTGAGAAGGTACAGGCAATTGTCCCGCTCCCGGTCAAAGCGCCCGGGGGTCTTGCTCTCCAGGTGATAGACCACTGCATGGGGCTGGTAGACGAGGCGCCGGCCCGCCTCCTTCAGGCGCAGGCATAGATCCACGTCTTCAAAGCCGTTCATGAAGTGTTCATCAAAGCCGCCCACCTCAAAAAAGGCGGTGCGCCGCACCAGCAGGCAAGCGGCGGTGAGCACCTGGAACTCCCGCACCTTGTTCACCGCCGGATGATCCCGGTGGAGATGGCGGTAGAGGTGATAGACCATGCCCTGCCGGTTGAAGACCACGCCGGCGTGTTGCACCGAGTCGTCGGGATAGAGGAGCTTGGCCCCCACCGCCCCGATCCGCTCATCCTGCCGCCCGGTCTCAAGCAAGGCCTCCAGCCACCCCGGGGTGACAATCGTGTCATTGTTAAGAAACAGGAGAAATTCGCCCCGGGCGGCCTGGGCCCCCTGATTGCAGGCCCGGGCAAAGCCCAGATTGGCGTCATTGCGGATCAGCCGCAGCCGGCCGGCCTGGGCCAATTGTTCCAGAAACACGCCGCTTTGGTCCGTGGAGGCGTTGTCCACCACGATGAGCTCATAGAGCCCGGCCGGAGTGTGCTCCCAGAGGGAGTCCAGGCAGTTCTGGGTGAGCTCCAGGTTGTTGTACACCGGGATGATGATGGACACCGGGGGAGTCTCGGGCACCGTAACGGTAGAGTCCCCGGCCGGCGGGGGGCTGGCCGGCGCTTCTGCCGGCGGGGCCGGTCCGGGCGCCGCCATATCACCCGCCGCCTCCGCCACAGGCTGGGAGGAACTTCCCGACCGCCCCAGTACCTCGGCCAGAAATTGCCGCTGCCTCTCCTGCAGCTCCGGCCTGTCCGCCACGTAGGGGGCGTAGCGCGCATAGATAAGCCGGAGCGTGCGGACAAAGTCCTCCGGGGTCTGGCTGGTCATGGTGCTGCCGTCGGTGCGCCAGGAATACTCCGCCGTCACCTGGGGAAGGTGGAGAAAATCCTCTCGGAGGGCCAGGCGGATCCACAGGTCCCAGTCCTCATGACTGGTGAGGGTCTCGTCAAAGAAGCCCACCTCCTCCAGGCAGGCCCGTTCATGCAGGACGCAGAGCACCGGGAAGCAGTTTTTCACCAGAAGCTCATCCCGGTCAAAATCATGGGACAGGGTGACTTCGCGGCGGAGGGTGACATAGCGGCCCCGGTCCCGCACCTGGGTGGCCTGACAGGCATCGGTGTAGGCCACCCGGAAGGGGCTGGTCTCCAGGGCGGTGACCAGGGTCTCCACATGCTCCGGGTAGAAGAGGTCATCGTCGTCCAGGTAGGCGATGTATTTCCCTCTGGCCAGCCTGAGGCCGGTGTTGCGGGCCGCGGCCAGCCCCCGGTTGCGGTCATGGCGCACGTAGGTGATGGTGCCGGTGCGGTTGAGCCAGCGGATGACCCCCTCCACCTCCACGCCGCCGTCGTTCACCACGATGATCTCCAGGTGCGGATAGGTTTGGTTCAGGATGCTCCGCACCGCCTCCACCAGCATCTCCGGGCGGTTGTAGGTGGGCACGATGACGGACACCAGGGGCGGCGCAGGGGCGGGCTCTGCGGGAACGGCGGGCGGGGCCTCCGGTGGCTGTGGAGACGCTTGACGGCGGGCTGCCGCCTCCTTTTTGGCCATTTGCGCGAAATGTTCCTGTTCCGCCCTTCGGGCCTGGGAGATGCTCCCTTCCGTCCGGCGCCAGCAGTAGAGGGGCTCCGGGAGATTGGCGACCTTGTAGCGCTCCGCCAGCCTGAGCCACAGGTCGTAGTCCTGGGCGTAGGTGTAGCGCTCATTGTAGCCCCCCACCTCCAGGAGGGCCTGGCGGCGCAGCATGACACTGCCGTGGCCGAACCAGTTCTGCTTTAGGAGCCCGGCCTTAAGCTCCTCATCGGCGGTGAGCACCGGCACCAGTCCCACGATGTGGCCCTGGTCATCCAGCTGGTAGTAGGGGCTCCCCACCAGGGCATAATCGGGGTGCTCCTCCAGAAACTGCCGCTGGCGGGCCAGCCGCTCCGGCAAGGAGAGGTCATCCGCGTCCATGCGGGCGATATAAGGCGCCCGGGCTTCGGCCATCCCCCGGTTGAGGGAGGCGGCAAGCCCCCGCCGGGTGGGGTTGCGGAGCACCCGGAGGCGGCAGTCGTGAAACTGCGTCAGGATGTCCGGGGTGGTATCGGTGGAGGCGTCATCAATGATGATGAACTCAAATTGAGCATAAGTCTGATCGAGAATGCTCTGGATGGCCTCCTTGAGATAGGCGGCGCCGTTATGCACCGCCATCACCACGCTCACCCCGGGGTCTTCAGGCAGCCCGTCCGGCCCCCGGCGCAGGGGCACCTCGGCATCCCACCGGCCGCCATAGAAGTGGCGCACCCGCTCATTGTGCCCGGGGAGATAGACCAGCCCCCGGTCATCGATGAACTCATACTCCCGGCTGTCCAGCACCTGGCGGTAGAGCCGGCTGGTGGGAATCCCCACAAAGACGTTGTACCAAGTGACCGTGGGCTGAATCTCCTGGAGTAGCGCCTGGGTGAGTTCCAGGTCCCGGGGCTCCTCCCCGGGTGTGCCTACGATGACGCTGGCCGCAGTCCTGAGCCCCAGCTCCCGGCACCAGGCAAAGGCGGCGCGGATCTGTTCCACCGTGATGCCTTTGTTCAGGCGCTCCAGGACCGCCGGCGAGCCGCTTTCCACCCCGAAATACAGGCCCGCCAGGCCCGCCCGCTGCATCAGGGCCAGAAGCTCCCGGTCCAGGGCATCCACCCGGGTTTCGCAGGCCCAGGTGATTTTCAGCCCCTTGTTCAGCAGCAACCGGCAGAAGGCCTCGGTGCGCTCCCGGTGGACGGTGAAGTTGTCCTCCCGGAAATAGATGCCCTGGGCCCCATAGGTCTGCACCAGATACTCGATGTCGGCCACGATGCGCTCGGCGCTGAAACAGGTGTATTTGCGCCCCCAGATGGAACCCACCGAGCAGAAGGTGCAGCCATAAGGGCAGCCACGGCTGGTGTTCAGGGTGAAGACCGGCGCGCCGGGAAACCAGTCCCCCGTCCAGTTATAGGGCTGGTGAATGAAATAATCCCAGGCGGGCATGGGCAGCTCATCCAGGTTCTCCAGACGGGGGGCCCGGATGAGGCGCCGGTTTTCCCGGCCTTCCACGAGGTCCAGGAGGACCCGCTCCCCTTCCCCCTGCACCACATTATCCACAAAGGCGGGGATGGTCTCCGGCGCCACCGCCGCATGGGGCCCGCCCACAATGATCTTCCCCCGCCAGCGTCCGGTCTGGCGCAGGTACTCCAGGCGCCACAGCATCCGCCGGGTGTCCCGGAAACAGATGGTGTTGGCATAAATGCCCACCACTTCGATGTCGTGCCGCCAGAGGTAGTCGGTCTCCAGGAAATGGCTGGGCCTCAGGTAATTGTCAATGAAAAAGACCCGGTGCCCGGCCTGGCGCAGCACCGAGATGAGAAAGCCCAGGCCCAGGGGCGGTCGTTTCTCACCGGTGGAGAAGGGGGTTTGGGACGGCGCCGCGGACGTGACCAACAGCACATTCATGGGTATCCTCCCTGCACAAGAGCGCCCGTGAGGGTTCTTTGGAGGCGCAATCAAATGTTATGCTCCTCAACACCCCCCTCCCCTCCCGGCAGAGCCTCGGAACCCCGCCCCCTCAGCCCTCTCTTCAGCCCTTGACCGCCAGAAAATAGTCGCCGGAGATCTCCACCTGGGCAAAAGGCTGAAGCAAAGCCCGCAGTTCCGCGGGGGTGTATTCGTAGATATGGGAATAGGTGGCGGGGGGCTGAGCCGGGCCATGGCGCAGAGGCGTGGAGCCGATGAGCCTCCCTTTGGGCTTCAGGACCCGGTAAATTTCTGCCACGGTTCTTTTGGCCTGCAGCCGGGTGAGGTGTTCCAGGAGCTCAAAACAGGTCACCACCTCAAAGGATTCCGGCGGAAAATCCAGGGCGGTGGCGCTCATGTGGCGGCAATCCAGTCCGTAACGCTCCCGGGCCTGGGCCACGGCGGCCTCGCAGTAGTCCACGCCAATGATGGTGCCGCATCTTTCCCTAAAGATATTGGTGAGATAGCCCTCGCCGCAGCCCAAGTCCAGGACTGCATCGGTGGGAGTGAGGAAGCGAGTCCCGAAGGCCGCCCGCTGCTCGATGTGGGGCCAGTATGCCGGCGGGGTGAGGTCCACGGAGGCCCGCTCGGCAGTGCGGAAATCCCAGGTGTCCCGGGGGGCCCGGTCTTTGATGACCCGGGCCGGGTTGCCGGCGATGACCTTGGCCATGGGAAAGGACCTGGTGACCACCGCCCCTGCGCCCACCACCGTGCCCTTGCCCAAGGTCACCCCGTCCAGGATGAGGGCCCCGGCCCCCAGCCAGTTGTCCCCCATGAGGGTGATGCCCTTGCCGGTGTTGGGCTGCAGCGTAATGGGCTTCTCAAAGGAGTCGAAGGCATGGTTCTGGGCAAAGAGGCCGCAGTGGGGGGCGATGATGCACCAGTCGCCGATCTCCACCCCGCCTTTGGCGTGGATGACGGTGTAGTGGTTGATGACCACATGGTTGCCGATGACAATCCAGCCGGTCTCCGGCCGTAGCACCACCCCCGCTTTGATGTGCACATGATCGCCGATGACCACATTTTCCGGCTCTTCAATGATGGCCTGGGGTGAAATGACCGAGTGGCGGCCGATGTGCATGGTATGTCCCCTCCCCCCACTATTCCGGCCCGGCGCTCCCTCCCCGTCGCCGCCCTTTGGGGGCGGATTTATGCAACAACCAGGCCACCGCGGTCGCCTTGACAATCTGAGCTTTTTCCCGGAAGCTATCCCGGAAGCGGCACCCATTTCCGGCAGAAATTTCCCGCGCCATGACCTCTCCCTCCCGTACCCGGACAGGCTTTGCCTCCCTGGCACGCCTGGCCCTGCTGGTGGCCGCAGCGCTGGTGGTGTTCTGCTGGCGGCTGGGGGCCGCCGGCCTCATGGATCCGGATGAAGGCCGCTATGCCGAGATCGCCCGGGAGATGCTGGTCCTGGGGGACTGGCTCCTTCCCCACCTCAATTTCGTCCCCTATCTGGAAAAACCGCCCCTGGTGCCCTGGCTCATTGCCCTGAGTTTCCTGGCCTTCGGGGAAACGGAATGGGCGGCCCGCTTGCCGGTGGCCCTCTCGGCGGTGGGGGGGGTGATGTTGGCTTACGCCCTGGGCCGGCGCTGGTGGGGGGAAAGATCGGGGCTCTGGGCCGCCCTGGTCCTAACCACCGCCGGGGGGTATGTGGTTTTGGGGCGCCTCCTCACCCTGGACATGACCCTGGCCCTCTTTCTGAATGCCGCGGTGGCCCTGGGTTATCTGGCCTATGAGGAGGGCCGGCCCCGGCTCCTGATGCCGGCTTACCTGACCCTGGCCCTGGCGGTGCTCACCAAGGGCCCCGTGGCCCTGGTGCTGGCTGTGCTGATTCTCGGGGCAGTGAGCCTTTGGGAGCGCCGCCGGCCCTGGACCTTCTGGCTGTCTCCCGGGGGCCTCCTGCTTTTTGGGCTTCTGGTCCTTCCCTGGTTTATCTGGGTGAGCCTGAAAATCCCGGAGTTTCCCCGCTACTTTTTCTGGGAACATCACGTGGGCCGCTTTGCCACCGCGCCTATCCACCCGGAACCTTTCTACTATTACCTGCCGGTGCTGTTGGCGGCCTTCCTCCCTTGGACGCCCCTTGTCCCCGGGGCGCTCCTGGCCTTCCGGGCCTGGGCCGAACCCCGGGGGCGTTTTCTGTTGCTCTGGGCCGGGGTTATTCTGGTTTTTTACAGCCTTTCCCGGGGCAAACTGGCGCCGTACATCCTCCCAGTCCTGCTGCCTCTGGCCCTGCTGACGGGTCACGGGCTGGCCCAGGGCCGGCAGGGCAAAGCCCTGAACGCCGGCATTGCCGCCTGGCTGGGAATCGGAGTGGCGGCCGCGGGATTGTATCTCTGGATGCCGGCAGCCTGGGCCCGGGAGGTGGCCAAGACCGCCGGCCTGAAAGACGCCTTGCTCTGGCCCGTCGGCGTGGCCATCCTCAGCAGCGCTCTGGCCCTTGGGCTTCGCCGCCTCTGGCCCCTGGGGCTGGGGGCGGTGGCCCTGGCCCTCCAGGCCGCCATTTTCCTGGGGTTGGTCAGCGGCTACCGGTCCCCCCAGGCGGCGGCGCTGGCCGCAACTGCGTGGCGCTCTCCCGAGGTTCCGGTGGTGGGGATGCGGTATTACTCCCAGGCCCTGTCCTTTTACCTGCGTCAGCCGTTGCATCTCTTTCAGGTGCGGGGGGAGCTGGGGTTCGGCCTTAGCCTCCGGCCGGCGGCCGGTTGGGAGTTGAGGACCTGGGATGAGCTGGCACACTTTGCCCGCAGCCGGCCGCAGGTCCTCTTTCTGGCCCGGCAAAGGGATGTGGCTGCCTTGAAGCAGCGGCTGCCCGGCGCTTGGCAGGAACTGGCCCGCTTCAAGGATTGTCTTTTGCTGGCTTATACCGGAAAATAGAGGGGTTATGGGTGGGGGGCCTCTCCGGCCCTTCTGAGAGCTAATGAGCGGGGCGACGGCGTCCCGCGGTCCTGCCCCCTGCCGCCGAGCCCACGCAGCCATGCCCCGCATCCTCTACCGCTACCTGCTGACCGAGGTTCTGCACCCCTTTGCGGTGAGCCTGCTGGCCTTCACCACCATCGTCTTTTCCGGCCGGCTGATGCGCCTGGTGCAGATGATCGTGGTCAAGGGCATCGGGCTCATGGACATTCTCCGGGCCTGCCTCTACCTTTTGCCCTATCTCCTCATCTTCACCCTGCCCATGGCCGGCACGGTGGGAATCATGCTGGCCCTGATGCGCCTCACCGTGGATCACGAGATCATCGCTATCAAGGTCTCCGGCCTCAGCTATCGGCAGTTGCTCACCCCCCTGTGGGCCTTCTCCCTGGCGGTAGCTGCCCTTACCCTGGTGCTCACCGTCTACGGCGCCCCGTGGGCCCGGCGGCAGACCCAACTCCTCCTGAGCGATGTGGTGCGGCGCCGGGCGGATCTGGGGATCCAGGAGCAGGTCTTCAACACCGAATTCAAGGGGCTGGTGATCTATGTCAGCCGGGTGGTGGCCGTGGGCCAGCAGTTGGAGGGCATCTTTCTCTCTGATTCCCGGGACCGGGATAATCCCCAGACCATCTATGCCCGCCAGGGGCGACTCGTCTATGATCCGGCCCAGGGAAGTCTCCTCCTCCAACTCACCGACGGAATCATCATCCGCTGGGACCCCGCGGGCCACCGCCGTCACACGGTGGATTTTGCTTCCTATACCCTGCCTTTGCCCCTGGCGGGCGGCCAGCCCCCCGGCCGCTCCGAGGCGGAGATGTCCCTGAAGGACCTGCGCCGGGCCTTGGCCAAGCACCCTCCCGCAAGTGAACCTTACAACCGGGCGGCAGTAGAGCTGGGGCAGCGCTTTGCTTTGCCCGTGGGGGCCCTGATCCTCTGCCTCCTGGCGGTGCCTTTGGGCCTAAGCCCGGTGCAGCACGGCCGCACCTGGGGGCTGGTGGTGGGCCTCGGGGTCTTCCTCACTTACTACGTGGTGTTTACCGCCTCCTGGCGCCTGGCGGTGCAGGCCAAGCTCTCCCCCTTCCTGGCCCCCTGGAGCGCCAATATTCTCTTCGCCCTGGTGGCCCTCTACCTCTGGCACCGCACCGTGCAAGAAAAACCCCTCCTGCCCTGGACTCGCCGGCTGAGTTGACGCCCAGATTTCCCCCTTTATCCCTCCCGGTGGGAAGGCCATCGCAGGTCACCTTCGTTTGATGGGACCTCGCCAGGGGGATGAGCTTTTCCCGGCTTCCCCTTGGAGCTTTGCCGGGATAAAGCCCGCCCCCACAAGCCCGGAGACTGAGACCTCTGGCTGGTCAGAGGAAATGGTCTCGCCACAAAAAAGGCCGGCCCCCCTGAGGGGAGAGCCGGCCGCGGTTGTCAGGTGTTCAGATGATTACTTGATCAGCAAGGGCACGATCAAGAGGGCCACGATGTTCACCACCTTGATCATGGGGTTGATGGCCGGGCCGGCGGTGTCCTTGTAGGGGTCGCCCACGGTGTCGCCGGTGACCGCCGCCTTGTGGGCATCGGAGCCCTTGCCGCCGTAGAGGCCGTCCTCGATGGCCTTCTTGGCGTTGTCCCAGGCGCCGCCGCCGGAGGTCATGGCGATGGCCAGGAACAGGCCGGTGACGATGGAGCCGATGAGCATGCCGCCCAGGGCCACCGGACCGAGACCGGGCATGAAGCCGACGATGATGGGGGAGAGCACCGGGATGAGGGCCGGCACCATCATCTGGCGCAGGGCCGCCTTAGTGACGATGTCCACGCAGGTGCCGTACTCGGGCTTGGCGGTGCCTTCCATGATGCCGGGGATCTCCCGGAACTGGCGCCGCACCTCATCCACCACGCCGCCCGCCGCCTTACCCACGGCCTCCATGCACAGGGCGCCGAAGTAGTAGGGCAAAAGACCGCCGATGAACAGGCCGGCCAGCACCCGGGGATCGGAGAGGTCAAAGGTCATGGCGCCGGGGAAGGAGCGGGAGTACTCGGCGAAGAGCACCAGAGCCGCCAGACCCGCAGAGCCGATGGCGTAGCCCTTGGTCACCGCCTTGGTGGTGTTGCCCACCGCATCCAGAGGGTCGGTGATGTTGCGGATCTCATCCGGGAGCTCCGCCATCTCGGCGATACCGCCGGCGTTGTCGGTGATGGGCCCGTAGGAGTCAATGGCCACCACAATGCCGGTCATGGAGAGCATGGAGACGGCGGACAGAGCGATGGCGTAGAGCCCGGTGCCGGGGCTCTCAAAGCCGCCGCCCAGGTGGAAGGCCGCCAGGATGGCCAGGACGATGACGATCACCGGCGCGCCGGTGGCCTTCATGGAGATGGCCAGACCCTGGATGACGTTGGTGCCGTGGCCGGTGGTGGAGGCCAAGGCAATGGACTTCACCGGGGCAAAGCTCTTGGAGGTGAAGTACTCGGTGATGGCCACGATGAGGCCGGTGAGGATGACACCGATGACGGCCAGCAGGAAGACATTAAAGGGCGGAATGACAAAGCCGGTGCCCTTCACCGCCTTGGCGGCCACCCCGGTCATGAACTTCTGGGCCAGGGGGTAGAAGGCGATGGTGGCCAGCACGGCCGAGGCGATGAGGCCCTTGTAGAGGGCGCCCATGATGTACTGGGATTTGCCCAGGCGCACAAAGAAGGTGCCGGCGATGGAGGCCAGGATGGAGACGCCGCCGATGACCAGCGGGAAGATGACCGCCGGAGAGGTGGGGCCATACACGGTGGCGGCCAGGAGCATGGCGGCCACGGCGGTGACCACGTAGGTCTCATAGAGGTCGGCGGCCATACCGGCGCAGTCACCCACGTTGTCGCCCACGTTGTCGGCGATGACCGCAGGGTTGCGGGGGTCGTCTTCGGGGATGCCCGCTTCCACCTTGCCCACCAGGTCAGCGCCCACGTCCGCCGCTTTGGTGTAGATGCCGCCGCCCAACCGGGCGAAGACGCTCACCAGGGAGCAGCCGAAGCCCAGACCCACCAGGGCGTGCATGGCTTCCTTGGGATCCACGGCCAACAGGAACTTGTAGTAGCCGGCGACGCTCAGGAGCGCCAGACCCACCACCAGCAACCCGGTGACCGAGCCGCCCCGGAAGGCCACCTTGAGGGCGTGGGCCATGCTGGTGAAGGCCGCCTGGGCGGTGCGCACATTGGCCCGCACCGACACATACATGCCCACGTAACCGGCGGCGGCGGAGCCCATGGCGCCGATGACGAAGCCGATGGCGGTGTACTTGCCCAAGCCGAACAGCAGGATGAAGATCACCGCGCCCACCATGGCCACGGTTTTATACTGCCGGTTCAGGAAGGCGTTGGCACCCTCTTTGACCGCGTCCGAGATCTCCTGCATGCGCGGGGACCCCGGGTCCTGCTTCAACACCCAGCTGGTGGTGAACAGCCCGTAGGCCACCCCAGCCAAACCACACAACAAGGCAAAATTGATGATATCCATCCGCAGCTACCCTCCTTTGGAGATTGGTGTTGCCGATATCGTCAGGCCGTCAGGCCCGGCGCGCCCCTTTCCGCCCGCCTCAGGGCCCACCGGTGGCCTTTTGACCCAGCCACCTCAGATGTCCATTCTTACCTTAACCCGGTCCCGATGTAAAGGAAAATTTTCACAAACAAAAACACATTCTTACGGCGCCCAGGCAGAGGTAGAGGACTTTATGGTAAAGAGTCCTTGGCAGGGGGCGGCGCCTCCGGCAAGCGGGGCACTTCGCCAGAGCCTTGGCCGTCTCCCGGAATGAGCCGGTCGGGAGAGAGACTTTCCCCCTCCGGCAGCACCAGCCCGTGGCGCTCTGCCAGGTATTGAAGATAGCGCAGCTCCAACTCCCGCTTCTGCAGCCGGTAGTTGAGATAGAGCCAGATGGTGATGAACACGCACAGGAGGCCCACCAGGGCCGCCAGGACGTAGGTGCCTCCCAACCCCAGGGCCTTGAAGAGCGCGGCCAGGCCCGCCAGGAGTGCCCCCCCCTGCCAGAGCAGCAGCACCACGGCCAGCAGACCCAGCACAGTGAGCACAAAGCGCCTGACCCGCCGGGAGCGGGAGTCTGCGACCCCTGCCGGGTTTTTGGCTTCCGGCGGGGCGGCCATGGTCTCAAAACCCCAGATGATGAGGCCGAAGACCAGGAGCAGGGCAATGGGGGCGGCGAAGGCCACCAGGAGATACTCCCGCCACGGGAAGGGCACCTCCCGGACCGGGCCCCCGAACATCCCCTCATCGATCTGCCAGATGAGGGTAAAGAGAAAGATGATGACCTCCACCACGGCCACCACCACGAGAAAGCTGTTGAAGAGGTAGCGCCGTTCCAGAGGCGAATAGAAGTCAAAGTATTTTTTCATCACGATCTGCCTGCGGTGGCTGGCTGAGGAGATTTCCGGGGAAAGGAAAAGAAGCGGCTGGGTGCGGCCAGCCTCCGCCGCCCCGCCGCGCCCGGCCCTAAGGGATGGCCCCGGCATCGACTGACCGGAGGCCGTCCTGTCGGGCTTACGGCCGCTCGCCCCCTTTCAGGGCCGCCTCAATCTCCTCGGCGGCGTAGAAGCGCTTGCCGGCGCTTAAGATGGCTACCGGCTGGAAACCCTCATCCTCCCGGCCGCCGCTCTCCCGGGTGAAGTGATAATAGCGCCACACCCGGCCGGTCTTCAGGTCGGCGAGAAAGACGTGCTTGCCGTCGGAGATCATCTGGAAGCGGCCTCCCAACGCCTGGGTGGCGCTCACCTTGGCGGCCTCGCCCCGGCCGGCCTCCACGGTGAGAGGTCGGGCGCTCACCGCCTGGGCCACCTGCCGGGCCACCTCCCCCTTCATGAGGGGGCCCCATAGCCAAAAGACGCTGGCCCCGGCCGCACCCACCAACAGCGCCAACACATAGCCCCAGCCCCGGTTTCTGGCCATCAATGCCCCCTTTCTGCGGCAACCCCAGGCCCCTGCCTCTCACCCGGCCCTCGCCGCCGGTCGCGGCTAGTTTAACCGATTTTCCATGCCATGGGGGATACGGAAGCTGTCCTCCGATCCCCCTTTGCCCTTCCGGCCGGTGGCGCGAGAATAGGCGCCATGGAATTTAGGCGATCTGCGTGGCTCTCCCCGGCAGTTTTTCGGGCCGTCGGCCCCGCCGGATCCGGCCCGCGTCTGTGAGGCCCCATGACCCCCTATGCCGCCTTGGCCTTTGATCTGGGCAACGTCCTCATCCGGGTGGATCACGGCCTTTTCTGCCGCCGCCTGGCAGCAGCAGCCGGCCTGGAGCCCGATGAGGTTTATACCCGCATCTTTGAGCGCGGCCTGGAGCCGGCCTTTGACTGCGGCCTGCTCAGCCCCCAGGAGTTTTATCAGCAGGTGCTGGCCGTGGTCCCAGCCCCCCTCCCCTACCCCGCCTTCTGCCGGGCCTGGTGCGACATCTTCGCACCGCTGCCGGCGATGGAGGAGCTTCTGGCCCGCCTGAAAAACCGCCTCCCCCTCTTTCTGGTCTCCAACACCAACGCCCTGCATTTCCCTTATATTTGGGAGCGCTTCCCCCTGATTCACGGCTTTCAGGGCTATATCCTCTCCTACCGGGTGGGCAGCCGCAAGCCGGAGCCCGGCTTCTACCAGGCCCTTCTCCGGGAGATTCCCTGCGCGCCCGAAGCCTGCCTTTTTATCGACGATAAGCTCCCCTTTGTGGAGGCGGCCCGCCACCACGGCCTGGCGGCCTGGCATTTCCAGGCACCGGCAGCCCTGGCTCGGCATCTGGAGGAGGTGGGGGTATTGCCCCCTTCGGAAAACTCACCCAGGTGAGGCGGCCGCCTGCTGTTGGAGAAGTTCCCGAGCCTGGGCGATGTCCGCCCGGATCTGGGCCGCCAGGTCCCCCAGGGAGGGGAAGCGCCGCTCCTCCCGGAGCCGGGCCACAAAATCCACCTCCAGCCGCTCGCCGTAGAGGTCCCCGGCAAAATCCAGCAGGTGCACTTCCAGGGTCAGCTCCTGATTGTCAAAGGTGGGGCAGGTGCCGATATTGGCCACCGCCTGGTGGGCGCGGCCCTGCCAGTGGGTCAGGACCGCATAAATGCCCGAGGCGGGGAGGATATCGTTGTCCGGCTCCAGATTGGCGGTGGCGATCCCCAGGAGCTTGGCCCCCCGGCCCTTGCCCGGCACCACCCGGCCCTCCACCCGGTAAGGGCGCCCCAGGAGCTGGGCGGCCTCTTTGACCTTGCCCAGCCGCAGCATGGCCCGGATGAGCGAGCTGGAGACCACCGCGCCGTTCACCTCCACGGCCCAGACCACCTGCACGGTGAAGCCCAGGGTGCGGCCCATTTCTTTCAAGAGCTCGAGGTTGCCCTCCCGGTCCTTGCCGAAGCGGTAGTCGTAGCCCACCACCACCTCCCGGGCGCTGAGGCGCTCCCAGAAATACTGGCGCACAAACTCCCGGGCCGACAGCTCGGCAAATTCCCGGGTAAAAGGGAGGACCACCACCCCGGCCATGCCGGCCTCCTCCAGGAGGCGGCATTTTTGGGCCGGCGTGGTGAGAAGCGGCAGCTCCAGCTCCGGGCGGAGCACCCGCAGCGGGTGGGGATCAAAGGTCACGGCCACGGGCTGGCAGTCCAGCTCCCGGGCCCGCTTCACCACCCGGGAGAGGATGGCCCGGTGGCCCAGGTGCACGCCGTCGAAATTGCCGATGGTGAGCACGGTGCGGGAAAACGGCCCCTTGCCCGGGGGAAGATCATAAAGGACCATGAAAGTGCGTCACCGCCTCTTGACGAATGTACTCCCGTATTATAATGTGTATGTGTGGAATTTGCCAGGGCGGCAGCCGGCGGATTCCTCTCCCGGCCGAAGTGGCGGAACTGGTAGACGCGCTAGGTTCAGGGTCTAGTGGGCGCAGGCCTGTCCGGGTTCGAGTCCCGGCTTCGGCACCAACGGCATAAAAAGAGGCGCATTCTCACGGGGTTGCGCCTCTTGATTTTTGGCCGGTTGCGGATAGGTTGCGGCCGGTGGCGCATCCAGCAGGTTCACCTGGTCCCGGTTGCTGCCGGGGATCAGGTGGCCATAAATGTCCACCGTCATCTGGATGCTGGCGTGTCCCAGCTGTTCCTTGACATAAACCGGGCTGACCCCGGCAGTCAGCAGGAGGCTGGCATAGGTATGGCGGATATCATGGAACCTGATATCCCTCAGGCCTGCCTTGCGAAGCACCCGCTTAACGCCCTGGTGGAAGCCCCTTTTAAGGCGTATTTGCAGGCCCTGCGCCAGGCCCTGGCCGCGGGGGATGCCACCGAACACACCCGCCACCCTGCCTTAAAGACCCTCATTGAAGCCTTGGGACCGGGAATCATCGCCACTAATGAGCCCCGCCAAGTCACCGATTGTGGCAAGCCTGACATGGAGGCGATGAAAGGCGCCGTGCCCTTGGGGTATCTTGAAACCAAGGAGATAGGGAAAAACTGGACGCAGAGGAACGGGGAAAGCTAGTCAGGCGCTATCTCCGGGGCCTGCCCAATTTTATCCTACCCGATTATCTGGCTGGACACCGGAAGAGGTATGGCAAACGGTGCAGGATTTTGTCGCCCTGAATGAGGAAGAGGCCCCGGAGAGGTATCACCTGGGCAGGGACGTGCGGGATCGGCCCTTTGATGTGCGCTTCACTTATTACACCGGAAAGTCCCGGGGCTTTCTCTCCATGCCCCGGCCTGAGGTCATGGGGCATATGCTGGCAGGTGGGAATTTAGGCCTCATCACTACTCGCCAAAGCCGTGATGATTGGGCCGTGCTGATAACAAGTCACCTCATAGGTCACAAATCCCTTGCAGCTTTTGACATAAACTATCTGTTTCCGCGTTATCTTTACCCACAACGCATGTTTGCCGGGGGCGACAGGACCACGAATTTCAGCCCTAAATTCCTGGAGGACTTATCCCAGAAGCTGGGTTTGACCTTTTTGCCTGAAGGCAGGGGCGACCTCACCGCCACCTTTGGCCCGGAAGACGTGTTTTATTATGCCTATGCGGTTTTTCACTCCCCTACTTACCGGAGCCACTATGCCGAGTTTCTCAGGGTGGATTTCCCCCGCCTGCCCCTGACCCGCCACCGTGATCTTTTCGCCGCCCCGGTGAAGCTGGGGGCGGAGCTGGCCGCCCTGCACCTCATGGAGTCCCCGGTTCTGGAGCAGCTCATCACCTCCTTTCCCGTGTCCGGCTCCAACCGGGTGGACCGGGTGCACTATGATGAGCCCCGCCGCCGGGTCTATATTAATGCCGAACAATATTTCGAGGGCGCTCCAGCGGAGGTCTGGGCCTTTCAGGTGGGGGGCTACCAGGTGTGCCACAAGTGGCTGAAAGACCGCAAAGGCCGCACTCCAAGCTTTGATGACCTCACCCATTACCAGAAGATCGTGAAGGCCCTGGCCGAAACCCTCCGCCTCATGGCTGAGATTGATGACGTGATTGACGCCCACGGCGGTTGGCCACTGGACCGGGGGGAATAATCGCGTTTTTTTGTTTTGCCTACTGTCTTCCGTGGGGAAAATGATGTTTCTCTAAAAAAATAAGGAGAGGAGCCATGGCAACTAAACAATTTTTTACTGGCATGACCGGGGTATTTTGGGTGGCGGCGGAGTTATCCCAACGCAATTTCATTGTCTCCCCCACCTCCCGCGGCGCAATGGGGGCTGATTTATTAGTGACAGACAGTGGTTGCAAAAAGGCTTATTCTGTGCAAGTTAAGACGGATACCACTACAAATAGTTTTTGGCTTTTAAATAAGAAAGCTAAAAACTTGGTGTCTCCTTCACATTATTATGTATTAGTTAGTCTTAAGAAAAATGGCGAAAAAGATTTCTATGTAATGCCCAGCAAAGTAGTCGCTCAAAAAGTAAGATATGATAAAAATGATGAAACAAGCAATTTTCCTTACATAACATATAAAGATGCTGAACCCTATCGGGATGCCTGGCACTTATTCGAAGAATAGGGAGAGACAATGTCATAAGTTACTATCGTTCTTTGCTCAATGTAACCATACGGGCAGATTATCCACCGCCACGCGGTAGGCCCGGGCCTTGATCTGAGCTCCTTCCCCAAACCAGATAGAATTCAGACGCCGGTCGTCATTCTGGGGGGACTTGCGTTTGCGGCAGTGGTCCACATATTCGGTGATGCCGTTATAGGCGGCCCAGAGGGTCCCCTGGACGCCGGGTTTGTCGTTGCCCTTCCCATTGGTAAAAAAGTATTTCGCCCAATCCCGGTGCTCTTTGGCTTTCAATGCTCCGTCCCGGTCTTGCCGGTCTCTGGGATTGGGAAACACT
The DNA here is from genome assembly GCA_037481655.1 of Desulfobaccales bacterium. Taxonomy (NCBI): domain Bacteria; kingdom Pseudomonadati; phylum Thermodesulfobacteriota; class Desulfobaccia; order Desulfobaccales; species Desulfobaccales bacterium. Next base: position 66,227 of record JBBFLF010000004.1, read on the forward strand.
TGCTGGAGATATGCATGGAGACGGTCCTCACCCATCTCCACCCGAGCCATGTTTTGAAAGGCTTCCTCGATCTCCTCATAGCCTCGCTGAATGAGGCCCAGGGTGTATTTCGCCTGCTCCAGACGCTTATGGACATCCTTAGTATGGAAGACCCGCAATGCGGGCGGCCCCTCGCGCAGGGCCAGAGTCAGGGTATTGTTGCACACCACCCGGATGGGGGTGAACTTGATCTGCACGGCGCTGTTGCCGTCATGGCTGTTGCTTAACAGCAGGTATTTATCGGTGATGTCGGTCCCAGCTACTTTGATGGCATCCGGCAGCTTGGCCAAAATCCAAACCCGCTCCCCTTGGCCCAGGGCGCCAGCGGTGTGGTAAATGGCCGCTCTTTCTCCTACGATGCTGTCGAAGAAAGCGAAGGCCTCCCGGTTTTGCAAGGGCGTGTACTCCTCGCCCACGATGCCGAAGATGGGGCAAGTGGGACTGCCGAATGGATCCTGACTTTTACCCCACAAGTCTTTCCTGACCACCGCATATTTGCCGGTGGGCTGCATTACCGTGCCCCCCACGGCAATTAACAGCTTCTTTTCCACCTCCCAATCCAGGTTGGCTGCCTTGATGGCCTCAGCAGAGGTGGCCGGGCGGTCAAGTCTTATGCCGAGCCCATGCCAGGGCACCTCCCCTACATACATCATCGAGGCCCGGCCATCTTGAATATAAATTTCATGGGCCATGTCTGCTTCCTCCCGCTGTATATTATCGGCTGAAAAACACAGAAGATAAATTTCCCCAATTCTTGTACCCAGATCCTGATTACTATATTTGCAAAGGAGAAAGGGAAATAAAATGGGGGTTTTCTTTTTCCCTCGCAAAAATAGAGAGATTTAAAGCGTTCTATTTATTTGATTTTGTCGATCAATAACCTTTCTTGATCAGAACTGGCCACATTTCGTACTAAGGCCTTGGCATCGACTTCATTGAGTCGAAGAACGAGATAATTTGCTACCGCCGAACAGAGGGAGGTATCAAAATCCTTCGCTTCCTGCAAGGCTAATATAAGAGAAATGCCGTATTTTCGACATTCTTTGGCCATCGTGGGAATTAGTTTCAGTTTGGCAGCGTGATGAGCTTCATCAAAAACCACCGCATGCGTTATGCGACTCTGGATCCCCCGACGAAACATATCTTTGTAGAGACCGTAAAAGATGAGGGAGGCAAAGGCTTTTTGTAAATTTTGGTTTTGGGTGGCGTGGATTTGGAGGACTATGGGTCTATCACTCTCCCACAGGCTTTCCTGAGTGTCGTTTAAATCGAAAAATCCATAGTCAGCCAACTCCTCGAGACGCGCCAAGAGGGTTTGCAGACCGCGGTCCGGCTTGGGAGTGGCCCGTAGAATTTCCAGAAAGCGGCCGAAATGGGGCTCCGGAAGTTGATTATGGTCCACAGTCGGATCACCCCACCCTTGCTCAACAAAGCTTTCTTTTATGGCGGTGCGAAGACGTTCCCCCTGGATGTCGCCCAACTCAGGGTAAATGGCCAGGAAAATATCACGTAAAGCCCCTGCAACATCAAGATATGTTAAACGTGCTTCACGATTAAAGACCCGAAGGGGATTAAAAGTCAAGCGCTGAAAAGTGATAAATTGAATTGGAATAGAAAGTCGTCCGAGCTGCTCATCGATATCCTGATGATATGAAAATATTATGGGAAGGATGCCAACGTGATATATCTGTTTACAAATGTTCAGTAGACAAGTTGTCTTCCCCATTCCGGGTAGTCCCGCCACAAGAAGGTGTGGGTTCCCTTTAATGTTTACTGACCAGCTCACCTCCGTGCCGGAAAAGAAGTCAGTGCCGAGGATGACCGACGGCGGAGCGGGTTTTTCCTGACCGATTTCGGGCAAACGTGTTTCGCCCGAAGTCGATGATGAACCGGAGGGTGATGCAATATGAGCCGGTTGGGACCTGCGGTATTTAACCTCAATGAACTGAAAATACAATCCCCGGCGTGGAGCAAACGAGACATAGATGAGATCGGGACGTGCTGCTTTGGCATCAGACTGATGGTTATCCTGTCCTTCCGCCGCAGTCAGTGGGGGGAGCAAATCGCGCACATCATCTACCGGAATAAGAAAGCCATGGCGTAACGAGGTCCAGCAGTCGTCGTTTTCTTTAGCGTGGAAACAACTGGCATGGGAGAGGGCAAGAGCAATGAGTTCAGAAGTCGGTGCTTTTTGGCCGTTAAAACGAATCGCGAGACGACCACTCAGCGCCTTGAGATGCTTCATGAGAAACTCGGCATTGCGGCGGCTCCGGCTGAGCCCCATTTGATCTAAAGCCCCGTCAAGCAGGTTTCTGACTTCTTCGAGATTGCTGGCGGACGTAATCAGTTGCAGACAGCCCAGGTCTTCACGCTCCGGTACGCAATCAATGACGCAAGCGTCATAGATTTCCCGGTTATCCCGCGGCGAATCAAAGTACTCGATGCCTGCATTTCGGTCGAGAGTAATAACCCAATCGCACAATCGGTGTAATTCGCGTAAACCATGCGCCTTTTCGGGGGAAATCTCAGTTTTTAACAAGATAGCTTTCCCCTTTGAATTCAAACTTCGCAACACACATCCCTGGATTGCTCTTTGCAGGCGCACCAGACGTTCGGTGTGGAACCGGTCTGAAGGGTATTTTTCCCCCTCCTTCGGCTCAAAAATAAAGCTACGCCAAACAGGAAAGGGAAGGCTCGATCAGCCGGGGGGGCCAGCCGATAGGCGACTTAGATAGGGTGACTTGGATAGGTAGGGTTGCCACCATGTTATTTGATTCCGACGCCCACGACAACGCCCATGTGCGCCTGGTAGCCTTCCGTCTGGCCCGGGAGCTAAGCCGCCAGGGTGCCCAGGTGGGCATCCTTTTCCTGCTCCCCGGCCTTGGCGGGGAGAAAGTGGGACCGGGCGACTATCTGGTGGCCCACGGCCCAGCGGCCCTCCGGGAGCTTTTGAAAACCGCCCTGACTTTTAATGCCGCCTGGACTGACCAGGAGGCGGAGGGTTGGTGGCAGACCCGGGACCTGGCCCCGGATACCCCCGGCCCCGAGAAGCTGAAGCGCCTGGCCGCCCTGGTACCTGTCCTGGCCCGTCTGTCCCAGAGTGAGGCGGCGGCCCTCCTGGAGGAGCTGCGCCAGCGATTGAAGCTACAAGCGGCAGACCTGACGGCATTAAAGGGCGACCTAAAGCAGGTCCGGAAAGAGGGCAGGCGGCGCCGCAAGGGGGCGGAGCCGGCGGCATCCGAGCCGGAGTTTTCGGCCTCTTTCCCCGGTCTGGTGGACATCGTGGCCACGGATGACGGCCCTGCCTTCTTGGTGCTGACCCCGGATGGGCCGGTGGTGGCCCCCACCTGGGAAGTGGACGGAAAAGAGGTGCAGCCGCCGCCGGTTGATAAGCTTCCTTGGCTTGTGCCCAGAGCATCCGAAGTCATGCGGATGATCACGGACCCGGAGCCGCCGGCTAAGCTATGGGCTGATCTGGTGCAATGGTTTAGCGGCGTCTCCGAACTGCCCTCTCCGGGGTATCATCTGCTGCAGGCCGCCTGAACCTTTCATACCTACCTATTGGAGCCCGCGCATTATTCCCCCGAGGTTTGCCTTTACGCCGTCCCGAAGTGGGGTAAGACCCGGATGGGGAAAGGGATGATCTACGTGGCCCGGCGGGGCGTCCACGTGGAAAGTCTGAGGGACGCATATCTGGTGCGGCTGGCGCATAACTGCCAGGGGGCTCTTTTTTTGATTGCCTGGACCTTTGGCGCAAAGCGGAGAAAGCCGGCAGGAACATGACCCCCAGGTGGCGGAGGAGGCCTTGGCGGACACTCTCATAGACCTGGCGGCGTATGGGGTGCTGGCCTACCTGGAAGTGACCCGGGACGGCCACCCAAAGGAGTGAGCCCCACCTGCCCCTGCCTTGGGCGGCCCCCCTTGGGGCATTCCCCCTGTCCCTTTTCTCCCTTCACGAGACCCCCTGCCGGCCCTTCCCCACCTGCCCTTTCACGCCACGACAAGGGCGCAAGGTGGCCCTTTGCATCCCCCTTTTCCGCACTGTGGTTATCCCTGGTTATCCCTGACCAAAAAAGGGTTACGGGAGGATCCGTAACCCCTGGATTTTCCTGGTGGGCCGTCAGGGTCTCGAACCCCGAACCTAGTGATTAAGAGTCACTTGCTCTACCAATTGAGCTAACGGCCCCGGACATCCATATTTTATGTCCACCGCCGAAAAATGCAAGCCCAAAATCGCCGGGGAGGGGATGCAACCCCTGCCCCACTGCGGCGGGGAAATGTCTCAGCCTGCAGAGGCGGGCTTTGGGCGAGCACGCAATCCGCCAAGAAGGCGGAAAAAGCTTTTCCCTCACTCCCGGCAACCCCTGTAAAATGGCGATGAAGGCAATCACCGGCTCTCCCCGGGGGAAAACCACGGGAGGGGATTCCCCCCATGCTGTTTCCTGACTGTCCCTGTGGGGGGAGGCGCAGAAGGCCGGAGAGAGAGGAACAGGAGAGTGCAACCCACGTCCCGGCCGCTGACCAGGAGAAAGATCCCGCCTCCGGGCAGAGCGTCGGCCTCCGTCTCTGGGTGGTGCCGGTCCAGCCGGGCTCGGGGATTGAGACCTTATCTCCGGTCTGGCAGGGAGGGATGCGACGGGGAGAGGTCTTCCCCGCCCGGAAGATCGCCCCGAAGGCCGAAGAGGCGGCCACCCTTAGGCTTGCCAGGAGGCGGCGCCTTGGAGACCCACCCGGCAGAACCGCGGGACGCACAGCAATCAGGGGAAAAAGGAGGAAGAGGATGCTGAACGCCATCGGTGCAATTCTTTTGCTGGTGCTGACCAACGCCGGGGGGCACGCCGCCGATCTCCACCTTAAAGAGGGCTTGTGGGAACTCACCCTGGTCATGGAGATGCCGGGCATGCCTATAACCCTGCCGCCGCAGAAATTCACCCAATGCCTCACCCGGGACAACACTCTCCCCAAACCACCGGAAGGCTTCCAGGAGTGTCGGGTGAGCCGCATGGAGGTCCAGGGTTCCCGGGTCGTGTGGGAATGGGTCTGCGACACCGGCGAGGGCCCGGCCACCGTGGGCGGGGAGATGAACTACCAGGGGGAGAAGATGACCGGCGTGCTCAAGGTCCGCCAGGAGGAGATGGAAGTGGTGCAGAAATTATCCGGCCGATGGCTGCGGGAGTGCGGCACGCCGTAAGCTGAAGAGGCAAGGCCCACAGGATTCCGGGATATGGGAGAGTGAGCATGAGTCGCTTCCTCGGCCTCATCGGACTGATGGTGACTTTGGCGGGGCCGGCCGCAGCGGCCGAAGCCCCGAAGCTGGCGGGCACCCTGGAGTTCTACGTCCACCAGCCGGGCCCCTGCGGCATCGAGCTGGCCCATGCAAAGCCCCCTCTGTTCCTCTATGTGGACAAGAGAGGAGAAATTTACCACGACCCCGATTTCAAGCTGATTCCCGCCATCGTCCCGTTCACCTACCGCTGCGGCGATTGCACCGCCCAGGGGGAGGTCTTTTTCCGGCTCAGGAAGGCTTTCTTCAAAAGGGTGGGCCCCAAAAAGACGTTGTATGTGAAAGTGGAGGTGGACAATACCGCCGTTTTGAGGTGCCATCCCATGAACCCTCTCAACCACCAGAAATTCTCCCCCGCGCCCTTTGAGGCCGAGTTCGTGATTCCCTGGGAGGACGGCTATGTCTTCACCCGACCGGGGATGTGGTATCACTTTGCCCTGCGCCTGGAGAAATGACCGGGGGGACAGTCAGGGGGAGGCCCGGAAGACAGAAAGCCACCGGTCATAGCCTAACCAAAGTTTGACCGGCCGGTGCCTTCGGGTCATGGTGGGAAGGAGGGAGCGACAATGAAAATAATAACGCGATTTCTGGCCCTGGGGCTGATCCTGGGGCTGGCCTGTCCGGCGCGTGCCGATTGGGGCAAGACGGTGGGCCGTCTGGAGGTCTATCTTCATCATGAATACTTCCCGGAGTGCAGATTCCCCTTGACCAGAGGCGAACCGGATCTCCTCATCACCGTGGATAAAAGCGGGAAATTGATGGGGCCCATTCTTCCTTCCAGGATTCCGCTGAATATCCAATGTGGGGACTGCCGGATCACCGGTTTGTTGGTAGTGTATCTGGTGGAAGCCACCCTCAAACAGGTGCATGGCAAAAAAATGCTGGATTTTGCCTTCACGGTCGATGCCCGGGAGGCCAGGTGGGAATGCCCGGGAGGCTTTTCCTTCCCCTTACAGACGGGCGGTTCCCTGCAGGATAAATGCCCCTTTACCATCCCCTGGGAAAATGACCATATCCTGGCCGTGCCCGGCATGATGGTTCATTTCATTCTGCGGGTGGGCGAGAAATAGGACCGGGGGGACGGTTATTATGGCGGGGAGGGCTGGGGAAAGGGAGACCCCCCAGCCTGGCCACCGTTAAGGGGTGGGGGGAGAGGGTCCGGGAGAGGGGGTAGGGGTCCATGATCCCTGGCCCCCTCTTCCGAAACAAAAGGGCGGGGTGTCCCGCCCTTTTTGACCACAATGCGCCTTACTCGCCCTTTTTCTGGAAGGTGAGGCCGCCGTCGGCGGCGTCCACCACGATGACATCCCCCTCCTTGAACTCCCCCGCCAGGATCATGGGCGCCAGCTTGTCCTGCAGGTGGCGCTGAATGGCCCGCCGAAGAGGCCGGGCGCCGTAAACCGGGTCATAGCCCGCCTCGGCCAGGAAGTCCTTGGCCTTGGGGGTGAGCTCCAGTTTGATATGATGCTCATCCAGGAGCTTCTGCAGCTTGGCGATCTGCAGGTCCACGATCTTGTGGAGGTGCTCCAGGGTGAGGCGGTGGAAGATGAGGATATCGTCCACCCGGTTGAGGAACTCCGGCCGGAAGTGATGCCGCAGGGCCTCCATCACCCGCTCCCGCATCTGGGCCTCGTTCAGCGCCTCGGCGATGTACTGGCTGCCGATGTTGCTGGTCATGATGATGATGGTGTTGCGGAAGTCCACCGTGCGGCCGTGGCCGTCGGTGAGGCGGCCGTCGTCCAGGATCTGCAGGAGCGCATTGAAGACCTCCGGGTGGGCCTTCTCGATCTCATCGAAGAGCACCACGGAATAGGGCCGGCGGCGCACCGCCTCGGTGAGCTGGCCTCCCTCCTCATAGCCCACATAGCCCGGGGGCGCGCCGATGAGGCGGGAGACGGTGTGCTTCTCCATGTATTCGCTCATGTCCAGGCGCACCATGGCCTGCTCCGAGTCAAAGAGGAACTCGGCCAGGGCCTTGGCCAGCTCGGTTTTGCCCACGCCGGTAGGGCCCAGGAAGATGAAGGAGCCCAGCGGCCGGTTGGGGTCCTGCAGGCCGCTTCTGGCCCGGCGCACGGCGTTGGCCACCGCCCGGATGGCCTCTTCCTGGCCCACCACCCGGGCGCTTAAGCGCTCCTCCATGTGCAGGAGCTTCTGCTTTTCCCCCTCCAGCAGGCGGGAGACGGGGATGCCGGTCCATTTGGCCACCACCTCGGCCACGTCCTCGGCGTCCACCTCCTCCTTGAGCATGGCCCCTTCCTGCTTCTGGAGCTCGCTTAAGCGGGCGTTTTCCGCCTCCAGCTCCTTTTGCAGGTTGAGGAGCTTGCCGTATTTGAGCTCCGCCGCCTTGGCCAGGTCGCCGGCCCGCTCCGCCTGGGCCTCCTCGATCTTGGTCTTCTCAATCTCCTCTTTGAGGGCCCGGATGCGGCTGATGATCTCCTTTTCCTGATTCCAGCGGGCGGTGAGGGCGGCCAGCTTCTCCCGCAACTCCGCCAGGGTCTTTTCCACCTTGGCCAGGCGCTCCTGGGAGGCGGGGTCGGTCTCCCGTTTCAAGGCCTCCCGCTCAATCTCCTCCTGGGTGATCTTGCGCTCCACCTCATCGATCTCCGCCGGCCGGCTGTCGATCTCCATGCGCAGCTTGCTGGCCGCTTCGTCAATGAGGTCCACCGCCTTGTCGGGCAGGTGCCGGTCGGTGATGTAGCGATGGGAGAGCGTGGCCGCAGCCACGATGGCTGAATCCTTGATGCGCACCCCGTGGTGCACCTCATAGCGCTCCTTCAGGCCCCTTAAGATGGCGATGGTGTCCTCCACGCTGGGCTCGGCCACGTAAATGGGCTGGAAGCGCCGCTCTAGGGCCGCATCCTTCTCGATATATTTGCGGTATTCGTTGATGGTGGTGGCGCCCACACAGCGGAGCTCCCCCCGGGCCAGGGCCGGCTTGAGCATGTTGGAGGCGTCCACCGCGCCTTCCGCCGCACCCGCGCCCACCAGGGTGTGCAGCTCGTCAATGAACAGGATGATCTGGCCCTCGGACTCGGTGACTTCCTTGAGCACCGCCTTCAGGCGATCCTCAAACTCGCCCCGGTATTTGGTGCCGGCGATGAGGGCCCCCAGGTCCAGGGCCACCAGGCGCTTGTCCTTGAGGGATTCGGGCACATCGCCGTTGACGATGCGCTGGGCCAGCCCCTCCACGATGGCGGTCTTGCCCACCCCGGCCTCGCCGATGAGCACCGGGTTGTTCTTGGTGCGCCGGGAGAGCACCTGGATGATGCGCCGGATTTCGCTGTCCCGGCCGATGACCGGGTCCAGCTTCCCTGCCCGGGCCATGGCGGTGAGGTCTTTGCCGTACTTCTCCAGGGGCTGGAACTTCTCCTCCGGCGCCTGGTCGGTGATGCGGGTGGAGCCCCGAAGCTCCGCCAGCACTTTCAGGATGGCCTCCGGGGTGAGCCCCAGCCCGGCCAGGAGCCGGCCGGTGTCGCTCTCCTTGTCCACCGCCAGCCCGTAGAACAGGTGCTCGGTGGAGACATATTCATCTTTCATGGCCGCGGCCTGCTTGAAGGCCTCGTCCAGCACCTTATTGAGACCGGGGGAGATATAGACCTGGACATCGCCGCTCACCCGGGGCAGGCGGGTGAGGATGTCCTCCGTCCCCTGGATGACCTTTTTCGGGTCCACTTCCAGCTTTTTCAGAAGGGGGCGGATGAGCCCCTCTTCCTGGGCCAGGAGGGTGCGCAGCAGGTGCGCCGGTTCGATCTGTGGATGGTTCATCGTCCGGGCCAACTCATGGGCGCCCTGCAGGGCCTCCTGGGCTTTGTAAGTCAACTTGTCCAATCGCATAAGAATGCCTCACGCTATGATAAGGGTAACTTCTCAATATCTCTACGAAATATAAGCCCCCTGCCCGGCAAGTCAAGGCGAGGGGGGAAATTATTCCGTAATAACCGGCCAGATTCCGCCGTGTCCGGTGGAAGCTGGTATAATATCCGGGAGAGGGAGCCAGGGAGCAATGGCCCCCTGCCCCCTCTCCCAGACCCTCTCCCCCAACCCCTTAAAGGCGGTGGGGAGGGGAGTATGAGGGGAAAGGGGGGAGCCACTGCTCCCCCGGGCCTCCCCTCACAGAAAAGGATGTCAACCCGTGCGCTGCGTTGCGCTGATCCCGGCCCGCTACGGCTCCACTCGCCTGCCGGGCAAGGCTTTGGCACAGGTGGCGGGGAGGCCCCTGATTCAGCGGGTCTGGGAGCAGGCAAAGGAGATTCCCGGCCTGGACGGGATCTGGGTGGCCACCGATGACGAGCGCATCCGGGACTGTGTAACGGCCTTTGGCGGCCAGGTGCTCATGACCCGCCCGGATCACCCCTCCGGCACCGATCGCCTGGCCGAAGCCGCGGGCCTCCTGGGCCTGGGCCCCTTCGACCTGGTGGTGAACATCCAGGGCGATCAGCCCCTGTTTCCCCCTCAGGTGGTCACGGCCCTGGTGGCCCTCTTCGAGCAGGACTGCAGCCTGGTGATGGCCACCCCGGCCCGGCGCTTCACCGACCCGGCCCTGGCCGCCGACCCCAACGTGGTCAAGGTGGTGTGGGACTACCGGGGCCGAGCCCTTTACTTTTCCCGCAGCCCCATCCCCTGCTGGCGGGACGGCGAGCGCCCGGTCTACTTCCGCCATCTCGGCATCTATGTCTATCGGGTGGGGTTTCTGCAGGATTTCGTCAGCCTTCCCCCCGGCCGGCTGGAGCAGGCGGAAAAGCTGGAGCAGCTCCGGGCCCTGGAGTATGGCTACCCCATCCGGGTCCTGGAGACGGAGGGGGAGACCCTGGAGGTGGACACCCCGGCGGATTTGGAGCGGGCCGCGGCCTGGTTCCGGGCCCGGGAGGCGGCTGAGACATGAGTCCAGGAGAAGGGGCAGCGCCGCCGGTGAGCCGCATCTGCCTCTCCACCGCTTTGGGGGGTGCCGGCCGGGGGATTTTCCCCTATACGCTGCTTCCCTCCTATCGTCAGTTGCTCCAGGCGGTCCGGGAGACCGGCGCCACGGTCTTCGCCAAATCTGCCACCCGCCACCCCCGGCGGGGGAATTTTGTGCCCCAAAACCCCTTCACCTGGCGCTACATCCGGCGCCTCCCCGGCGTGGGCATGCTCAATGCCTACGGCCTCACCAACGCCGGAGTGGAGAAAATAGCTCCGGACCTTCGCCGCTCCTGGGAGCTGGGCTTCCGGGTCATCCCCAATTTTTACCCGGAATTCGCCAAGGGCCTGGAGGTGGCCATCCACGAGACGCTGGAGGCGGTGGCCATCTACCGGCAGGCCCTGGGCCCCCACGTTCAGGCCCTGGAGCTCAATTACTCCTGCCCCAACGCCGCCGAGGCCATCCGGGAAAACGTCACCCAGGCCCTGGCCTGCACCCGGGCGTTGCGGGAGAAGGTCCCGGAGCTCAGGCTCATCGCCAAGGTGAGCATCTGCCACCCCTTTGAGTTCTGCCAGGAGCTGGAACACTTAGGCGTGGCGGCCATCCACGCGGTCAACACCATCCCCTATGACCTGCTTTACCCTTTAGGGCCGCCGTCGCCTTTGGCGGAGGTGGGGGGTGGGGGGGTCTCCGGCGGCCCGGCCTTTGACTTGGCCTTCGCCTATAACCGTGAACTGCGCCCCAAACTGCGGGGCTTTCTCATCATGGGCTGCGGGGTGGCGGGCCGGGAGCAGGTGGCGCGCTACTTCGACATCGGCGCCGACGCCGTGAGTCTCTGCACCCTGGCCCTGCGCCGGCCCCGGGAGGCCGCCTGGATTGTCAGGCATTTTTGCGACCATCGCCCCGCAAGCCGGGAGGAAACTTCCGCCCGTTGAGGCCGAAGGCAATGGGGCTTGAATGCGGGAGGTTTCGCTCTCAGCGCTCGGGGACCGGTGCCACGATGAGCCGGTAATAAAAGGCGAAGGTCAGGCAGATCAGGGTCGGAAAGGTGGGCAGGGCAAAGCGGCCTTCACCCCCTTCAATGAAAGCGATGGCCAGGGATTTCCCTAAAATAAAAACCCATAGCACCAGCAAGCTGATCATGAGCTCGCGGCCGCTCCGGGCCCGGCAGGCTGTCCACGCCAGGCCCAGGGGAGCGGCCAGAAAGAGCAGTTTCACGAGACCCAGAAATTTCCGCTGGGCCACGGTGAGGGTCTTGATGGCTCCGACCAGGACGCGGCCCAATCCGGCGACGGGCCCCGAAAAAAATCCCCATAGGGGTGGAGCATCCGCTGGCCTGGGGGCAGCCAGAAGCGCCACCAGGACAATGCCACCTGTTTCAAATAATCCCCGGGCCGCTCCTTGATGATTCCCACCGCCATGGTCCAGGTGTGGTCCGAAAGCTGTTTCACGGACAGGCCGGTGGCCTCCCTGAGTTCCCCCAACACCTCCCAGATAATATCCTCATGGGGGCGGCCGGCGGCGAGATTGCGCTCCCGGGCGGCCAGATAGAGGCGGCTCCGGCTCCTGGGCTGCCGGGGTTTGCAGGTAATCCCCCACTACTTCCAGAAGGCCAAAACCGCGGCCAGTGGCGTAAGTGAACCCCCGGCCATAAGCCGCATTGACGAGACACCAGCTCCCTGCCAGGATCACCACCGGGGCCAGACCCACAACGCTAAAGCGGATGGCCTGCCTCCAGCTGGTATTCCAGGCTCCGGGCAGAAACAGATGGGTCATGAGAAGAAGATACCCGGGCAGCAGCAGGTAGATGGGCCGGGTCCAGGCGGCCAGGGCGGCGAGCAGCATCACCAAAAAGACGCGCCCCCAGGTGCGGGCCACCTCGCTCGTCAACATCTCCATAAAAAGCCACAATGCCGTTGTTACCAGAAAGATGGCCAGGGCCTCAGACATGAGGAAAAATTCAAAGACCACAAACTGGACAAAGAAAGCGTAAACCGCGGCGGCGGCCAGATTCCAGCGGAGCGGCAGCCCAGGCGCTCCCCCAGGTTCAGCATCAGCCAGATGATGGCAAGCCCCAGAATAACTTGATAGGCCACCACGACCCTGGGGGTGAGGAATCCCAACAGCAGAAATAAAGAGTAACCCGGAGTGCGCAGGCCGTCGATGCCCGCCAGATCGCCTTGAACCAATTTCTGGGCCAGATCCACGTAGGAGGCGGTATCCGGCTCCACAATGGCTTCACCAGCCCAAAAAGCAAGAGCCGGACCCCCGCGGCCACTGCCAGCATGACCAGAAACGGTCGCCGCCCGGCCTGTAGGATCATCATTGCCGGCCCATCGGTGAGATTTTTTGCACGGGGCTCAGGAGAGCAGGAGGGCTGCCCTGGAGAACTGCGGCATACACCGCCGCTAGCCTCTCCCCCTGGCGCTCCCAGGATAATTCCGCCGCCCGGGCCAAGGCACCTTGGGAGAGGACCGCCAGGCGGTCGGGACTGCCGGAAAACTCCAGGAGCACTCGCCGCATTGTCGTCATCACCCGCGCCGGAGTGGTCACCGGGATCTTCACCCCGCAGGAGGGGGTCACCATGTCCCCCGCGCCCTGATGATCCAGGCACAGGACTGGCACCCCCCGGCTTAAGGCCTCCAGCACCACATTGCCGGAGGTGTCCCTAAGGCTTGTGAAGACAAACAGATGGGCCCAATCATACCAGCGCCGGGCCTCCTCCCGGGAGAGCCATCCCGCCCAGTGGAGGCAGTTCTCCAGCCCCAGGCGCCGGGCCAGCCGCCGCCAGCGTCGCTCTTCGGGCCCCGCGCCCAGGATGGTGAGGGAAAAGAGCTCCTGAGGCAGGCCGGCCAAAGCGTTGAGGAGCAGAGGCAGGCCTTTGTGCGGCCCGAACTTGCCGCTCCACAGCAAACGCAAGGGTGGCGGTGCCGGCCGGAGGGGCACCTCCTTGGCCGCCTCTCCCACCCCCGTATCCAGGAGCAGCTGCACGGAGCGGCGGGAGATGCGAGCCAGATCCCGTTGCCCCTGGGAATTGGCCGCCAGCAGCACTGTCGCCCGGCGGGCCGCCCGCCTGACCCAAGGGCTGAAATGAAGCTGGAGGAGATTCAAGACATTTCGCAGCAATTCTTTTCCTCCCCCCCACAGCCCGGCCAGACTTAGGAAACGCCAGGGGTAATTCTGGGTGCCGCCCACCGGGCCCCAGATGAAGGGCAGCGGCAGCCGCCAGAGAAAACCAGGAACACGAAAGGTATTGATGGTGACATGGTGGGTCAGATCAAAGGGGTGATCGGCCGCCAGCCGGGAGGCCACCCGGAAGGCCCGGCGCTGCCACAGGTAGTAGGAAAAATAGTTCAGTTCGAAGAAGGGTCGGCGCCGTTTCAGCCATCGTTCCAGCCGACTTTCCTCCACAAAGACAAAGCGCAATCCGGGAAAGTCCCCTTGGGTGGCCAGATAGCGCTCCACCCCCTCCCGGTCCCAGGCGCCGCACAAGACCACCCCGTCGGCGAAGCGGGCGAGCTGGCGCACCCAGCCCCAGCCGGCGGCATAATCCGAGGGCTTGTCCGGGTTGCAGGCGGCAGCCAGCATCAGCACCCGGGGGCGGCGGCAAGCCGCCACGGGTCCTGGGTCGGCATCAGAGGGAAGGCTCATGTCGGCGCAACGTGGGGCCAGAGCCCGTGAGATGGCAAGCCCCCCTGGTCATGGTCAGGAGGCCGGCTCTCCCGGCTGGCGCCAGAAATCATCCGCCAGCCGCACGATGTCGTCCTCCCCCAGATAGGAGCCGGTCTGCACCTCGATGAGGCGCAGGAGCTCCGGACCGGGGTTTTCCAGGCGGTGCGGGGTCTCCACCGGCACATAGACGCTCTCGTTGGCCCGGAGCTGCCGCATCTCAGTGCCGATGGTCACCAGGGCCACTCCCTGCACTATTACCCAGTGCTCGGCCCGGTAGCGGTGAAACTGCAGGCTGAGGCGCTTCCCCGGGAGTACCTCCACCTGTTTTACCTGAAAGCCGGGGCCGCCGGTGAGCACTGTATAACGCCCCCAGGGACGCTCCACCGTGAGGTGCTGCTGGGATTCCACCAGGTTCTGGCGGGCCAAGTCCGCCACCAGGTCCTTGACTTCCTGAACCCGGTCCCGGTGGCAGACGAGGGTGGCGTCGGGGGTGTCCACCACCACCACGTCCCTGAGACCCAAGGTGGCCACCAGCCGCTCCTGAGCGAAGACCAGGGAGCCTTCGCTGTCCCGGTCGTGGACTCGGCCCACCCGCACATTGCCCCGGGCATCCGCCGGCAGGAGGTCATAGAGGGCGCTCCAGCTCCCCACGTCACTCCAGCCCAGGTCCGCAGGCACCACCGCCACATTGGGGGCTTGCTCCATGACTCCGTGATCCAAAGAGACGGCGGGCAGGCCGGCATAGACCTCCTCCAGAGTGGGGGACCCTTCCCTCTCTGTCAGGCGGGAGAGACCGGCATACATCTCTGGCAGGTACCGGGCCAGCGCCTCCAGAAACACTTCCCGGCGGAAGAGGAAGATGCCGCTGTTCCAATAATAGCCGCCTTCCTCCAGGAACCTCCGGGCCTGCTCCCGGGGCGGCTTTTCCACAAAGCGTGCCGCCGCATACGCCTGCCCCTCCAGGAGGGGGCGGCCGGCTTTGATGTAGCCGTAGCCGGTTTCCGGGCGGCTGGGGGTGATGCCGAAAGTGACCAGGTAGCCTTCTTGGGCCAGGGCGGCGCCCACATTGAGGGCCGCATGCAGAGCGGCCTGATTCCGGATGAAATGATCGGCGGGAAAGACGGCCAGAGTGTCCGCCTCCGGCTCCCCGGCCAGCAATACCGCCGCCAGACCCACGGCCGCGGCGGTGTTTTTGGGCTCCGGTTCCAGCCATAGCCTGATCCCCTCCCGGCCATGGCGAAAGAGGTCCAGCCGGATAACCTCCGCCTGGGCGGCGCTGGTCACCACCCCCAGGCGGTTCACGGGAATGCGGGGCAACAGCCGGGAGATGGTGGCCTCCAGCATGGACTGGGAGCCCAAAAGCCTGAGCACCTGCTTGGGATAGAGATGGCGGCTCACCGGCCAGAAGCGGGTGCCGGAGCCTCCCGCCAGAATCACGCCGAAAAGGGGAATGTCGGCTCCATGCATAGCCCCATTATACCCCCAAAATTGCGGACTTCCAAAAGAGAGATGTTTGGAACATATTTCAAAATGGGGGTGTTTTGCCCCGTCTTGTCCGGCACCGGGGTTTCTGATAGAGTGCCGCCTAAGCGTCTTGGGGTGCCATGTCAGAAGGTGGCGAGGTTTACGATATCGAGGCCCGAGGGTTGAAAAAGGCCTTCGGACCCCGGATGGCGTTAAGGGGGGTGACGCTCGCGGTCCGGCGGGGGGAGGCCTTTGGCCTGGTGGGGCCCGACGGCGCCGGCAAGACCACCCTCATGCGCCTGCTGGTGGGCATCATGGACCCGGATGCCGGGGAGGCCCGGGTGTTGGGGTATCACACAGTGTCCCAGGCCGAGGAGCTCAAGGAGCATATCGGTTACATGCCCCAGCGCTTCGGGTTGTATGACGACCTGACGGTCCGGGAGAATCTGTTGTTTTATTTCGACCTGTATGGGGTGCCCCGGAGGGTGCGGGAAGAGCGCCTGCCGGGACTGTTGGCTTTTGCCGGCCTGGCCCCCTTCCAGGAGCGCCTGGCGGGGCAGCTCTCCGGGGGGATGCGCCAGAAGCTGGGGCTGATCTGCGCCCTGTGCCATCGGCCCCGGGTCCTGTTTCTGGATGAGCCCACCTTCGGGGTGGACCCGGTCTCCCGGCGGGAGTTTTGGGAGATCTTGCAGCGCCTGCTGCAGGAAGGGGTCACCATCTTTCTCTCCACCGCCTACCTGGACGAAGCGGAGCGGGCCCATCGGGTGGGATTGCTGCATGACGGCCGCCTCCTGGCGGTGGACACCCCGGAGGGCCTCAAAGCCGCTTTTGTGGGGGAACTCCTGGAGGTCCGGGCAGGAAATCTCAGGCAGGCCCGGGAGCTCCTCACTCAGGCCCCGGGGGTCCAGCAGGTGCTGACGCGGGGGGACCATCTGACCGTCACGGTGCCCCGGGCGCAGGAGGCGGCCCCCGCCTTGCATCGTCTCCTGGAAACTGCCGGGCTGGGGCCGGTGGCAGTCAATCCCACGGAGCCCGCCCTGGAAGACTGCTTCGTGCAACTGGTGCGGCGGCAGGGCAAAGACGCTGAGGAAGGATAACGAAGGTGCCGGAAAGCCTCTCTGAACTGGAGGAATTGGGCCCGGGCGGCCCCTTGGTCTATGGTTCGCTTCCTTATGAACCCGGAGCCCGTCTCCGGCTGGCAGCCCTGCTCCTCAAGCGCCTGGGGGAACTCATCCCCCGCTGGCGCGACGCCGCCACCGGCCGGATTTCGCTGACTTTCACTTATCTCGGGCAGCCGAAGCTCCTCGTCGACGGCCGTCCGGGGCCGGGGGTCTCCTTCAGCCAGGCCGGTGACCGTCTCTGGGGGGCGGTGGCGGCGCGCGGCCGGGTGGGGCTGGAACTGGTGCCCCGGACCTGGCGCCCTGCGGAGCCGCTTTCGCCCTCCCCTGAACTTCAGGAAGCGGCCCGGCTGCTGGCCCGGCTAGGGGGGGACCCCCGGGAGGCCCCGGCTCTCCTTCGGGCCCTGGGCAGCGCCGCCCTGAAGGCGATAGGGGTGGGCTGCCGGTATACCTCCCCGGACCAGCTATCCATCAGCGCCCCTACCCTGTGGCCCGGCGGCCTCCGCTGCGCGGTGCGGGCCGGGGGCCTGGTGCCGGCTTTCGCCCGCCGGGAAGGGGCCTTCTGGTTGGCCTTGGCCCTGAGGGCGGGCTTTGAAGATCTGGCCCGCTGACGCCTTTTCCCATGAGGGCCGGGGGGGGAGAGGGTTTGGGAGAGGAGGTAGGGACCCACTGCTCCCTGGCCCCCTCTCCCGCCCTTTTGATAACTAAACTCCCAGGGCCGTCAGCTCCGCGGTCAGCAGGCCCTCCATCAGCTCCTGCAACTCCCGCAGTTTTTCCTGGCTGTGGGCCTCAAAGCGCAGTACTAAAACCGGCTGGGTGTTGGAGGCCCGGATGAGCCCCCAGCCCGCAGGGGTGACCAAACGCACCCCGTCCAGGTCCAGGAAGTGGGCCCCTTGCTGGCGCAGGCGCTCCTTGAGGCGCTCCACCACCACGAATTTCATGGCTTCGGGGCATTCCCGGCGGATCTCCGGGGTGGCATAGGCCGGGGGCAGGTCCGCCAAGAGCTCAGGGAGAGGTCGTCCGGCTGCGGCCAGGATCTCCAGCAGGCGGCCGGTGGCGTAGATGGCATCGTCATAACCGAAGTAGCGGTCGGCAAAGAAGAGGTGGCCGCTCATCTCCCCGGCCAACAACGCCCCTTCCTCCACCATCTTTTGCTTGATGAGGGAGTGCCCGGTCTTCCACATCAGGGGCCGGCCGCCGTGGCGGGCCACGTCGTCGTAAAGGCGCTGGGAGCATTTCACCTCGCCGATGACCGTGGCCCCGGGATGCCTCGTGAGAATGTCCCGGGCAAAGAGGATGAGGAGCTCATCCCCCCAGATGACCCGGCCGTCCGGCCCCACCACTCCCAGGCGGTCGCCGTCGC
This sequence comes from Desulfobaccales bacterium, assembly GCA_037481655.1. NCBI lineage: Bacteria > Pseudomonadati > Thermodesulfobacteriota > Desulfobaccia > Desulfobaccales > Desulfobaccales bacterium. Next base: position 84,064 of record JBBFLF010000004.1, read on the forward strand.
CGTCGTAGGCCACCCCCACCTCCAGGCGTTCTCTGGCCACCAGATCTCTCAGGTAAGTGAGGTTGGCCTCCACCACCGGATCCGGCTCATGCACCGGGAAGCGGCCGTCCATCTCGCAAAAGAGGGGAAAGACCTCACAACCCAGGCGCTCCAGGAGCGCCACTGCCACCGGGCCGGCGGTGCCGTGCCCGCCGTCCACCCCCACGCGCAGGGGCCGGGACACCCGCAGATGCCGGTTGAGGTAATCCAGGTAGGCCGGGAGAATCTCCTGGTGCGTCAGGGAGCCTGTGCCGGAGACCGTCTCCCCGGCCTCGGCCAGGCGGCGGAGCTTTTGGATCTCCTCCCCGAAGATGGTGTGCGGCCCGGCGCAGATCTTAAAACCGTTGAACTCCGGCGGGTTGTGGCTGGCGGTGATGACGATGCCGCCGTCGGTGTCGAGATGACGCACGGCAAAATAGAGCACCGGGGTGGGCACCACCCCCACATCGATGAGCTGAAGGCCGCTGTCCAGCAGGGCCCGGACCAAGGCCGCCCGCCAGGCGGGGGAGGACTCCCGGCAGTCCCTGCCGATGGCCAGGCGGCGCCGGCCCTGGCGGGTGTAATACACCCCCAAGGCGCGGCCCAGGCGATAGACCCCGGCCTCGTCCAAATCCGTGTCTACCCGGGCCCGGATGTCGTATTCCCGGAAGATGTGCGGCTGCACGGCGGCCTCCCGGCGCCGGCCGAGAGGTCCGGCCGGCCATGGGCAAAATAAAACGGGATCCCTCTGTTGACCAGGACCCCGTGTGATTTACTGGCGGGGACGACGAGATTTGAACTCGCGACCTCCGGCGTGACAGGCCGGCGTTCTCACCATGCTGAACTACGCCCCCGCATCCACCCGCGTCTGGTAGGCGGAACAGGATTCGAACCTGTGACCCCCGGCTTGTAAGGCCGATGCTCTCCCGACTGAGCTACCCGCCCGACGCGCCCTTACACTGTCTCACAGGTCTTCCGCTCTGTCAAGGCAGAAGAAGACCTGGCCAGGAAGGCGCCAGTATGCGGGTGGAGCGGCGGCTGGTCATTTTCAGCCCCCTTTAACCCATAACCCTATGTTATTCATGCTTTTTCTCCGGGGGGGGCGGCCCTTTGGCCTGACCCGGCGGCCAGCTTTCTTTCGGGGTCAGAGGCGAGGCGGTAATTTTGCGGCCCCGGCCGACAGCCTCTTCTATGGCTTGCTATCCTCATCTTGGTTGAGCGCCCTTGGCCCAGAGGACGCATCCTGTTGTTGATTTTTGCCACTGTCGTTTTTTCAGACATAAAATTTTAATTGTATTTTCAAATAGTTAACTGTAGGACACCCGATGCTGTCGGATTTCCCGGCAGAGGAAAAATCCGACACCCTTCCCTTTCAGCCCCAAAGCGCCGTGTCAGGCGGATTTTCGGCTCTGGCACGCCCCTTGCTCCTTACTTGGGCAAAACCCAACCAGAGCAATCATTCCGAAAAGGAGACAAGGCCATGTCGCAGAGTCAGAAAAACACGGCACGGGAAGGCCCGGAGATGCAAGAGGTTTTCGGCTTCCGGGTGCCCACCCAGGGCTATTATCTCCATCGCGGCCACACCTGGATCCGGGTCGAGGCGCCAGATCGGGTGAAGGTGGGGGTGGACGATTTCTCCCAGAAGATCCTGGGGCCGGCGGACGCCGTGAAGCTCCCCGAGGTCGGCCGGGAATACTTCCAGGATCACATCTGCCTGGCTCTCATCCGCCAGGGCCACAAGGCGCCGTTTTTGGCCCCGGTGGACGGGCAGGTGGCGGTCATCAACGCGGCCGCGGCCCGGGAGCCTCGGCTCATCCATGACGACCCGTATGGAGAGGGCTGGATCCTGGAGGTCAGACCCACCAACCTGCAGAAAAACCTGGAAAACCTCCTCACCGGCGAGGCCGCGGTGGACTACATCAGCGAGGAGGCCCACCGGCTGCTCCACCTCATGGAGGCCAAGGTGGGGGTGACGCTGCCCACCGGTGGCACGGTGGTGGACGACGTTTACGGCCACTACCCGCAGCTGGGCTGGCGTCCCCTGGTGCAGGACCTCTTCCTGCCCAACCTCTCCCGCACCTGGCGCAAACGGGTGGGGGACATGGACGAAGAGACCCTGCGCCGGGAAGTCTTCCGCATCCTCACCCGGGCTCTGGAAGACCCGGCCTTCGCCCAGGCGCTGCGTAACCTGCGGGCCGAGGTCCTGGAGGGCTACCGCCTGCCGGAGGAGGCCAAGATCGCCCTCCTGGCCGGGGATGTGGCTTGGCTCAACGAACACATCGGCGAGCTCACCCAGAAGCAGCTGCGCTTCATCCGCTCCTGCCTGATGCCCAACCGCATCGGCACGGCCCGGCGGCGGGCGGTGAGCTGACACCCTGCCTAAGAGAGGGTAGCGGCAGCATCGGACCTTGACAGCGGAAATGGCCAACAACACCACACAGCAGGGCTTTAGGGACGGGGCCTTGGGGCTCCGGCCCTCGGCCCGCGGCCAGGAGGCGGGTATGACTCCGGAAAAACACGGTGCGGTATTGGTGGTGGGTGGCGGCATCGCCGGCATGCAAGCGGCCCTGGATCTGGCCGAAGCCGGCTTCTTTGTCCATCTGGTGGAAAAAAGCCCCGGCATCGGCGGGGTCATGGCCCAACTGGACAAGACCTTCCCCACCAACGACTGCTCCATGTGAATTATTTCGCCCAAGTTGGTCGAGTGCGGTCGGCACTTGAACATTGAGCTTCTGACGTTGACGGAGCTGGTGAGCCTGGAGGGGGAGGAGGGCAATTTCACCGCTACCTTAAGGCAACAGCCCCGGTATGTGGACCTGGACAAATGCATCGGCTGCGGCCTGTGCGCCGAGAAATGCCCCAAAAAGGTCCCGGATGAATACAATGCGGGCTTGGCCAAGCGTAAGGCGGTGTACGTCAAGTTCAGCCAGACGGTCCCGCTGAAGTACGCTATCGACCGGGATGCCTGCATCTACTTCAAAAAGGGCACCTGCAAGGCCTGCGAGAAGCACTGCCCCGCCGGCGCCATCAAGCTGGACGACGAAGAAAAGCTCCTCACCCGGCAGGTGGGTGCGGTGGTCCTGGCTGCGGGCTTCAAGCCCTACGATCCCCGGGTGCTGGCCGGGTTCGGCTACGGCCGCCATCCGGCGGTGGTCACCGGGCTGGAATTCGAGCGCATCTTGAGCGCCTCCGGCCCCTTCGCCGGGCATCTGGTGCGGCCGGCGGACCACGCCGAGCCCCGGCGCATCGCCTGGCTGCAGTGCGTGGGCTCCCGGGATACCCATCCCGATTCTCACACCTACTGCTCCGGGGTGTGCTGCATGTATGCCATCAAGCAGGCGGTCATTGCCAAGGAGCACGCCGGGGCGGGCCTGGAGACCACCATCTTCTTCATGGACATGCGCACCTACGGCAAGGACTTCGAGCGCTATTACGACAACGCCCGGGACCGGCTGGGGGTGCGCTTTGTGCGCTCCCGGGTGCATTCGGTGGACCCGCTGGCCGGAGACGGCCGCCAGGTGCAGCTCACTTACGTGGATGAGCAGGGTCAGCCTCACAAGGAAGCCTTTGACCTGGTGGTCCTCTCCATCGGCCTGGAGGCGCCGCCGGACTTCAAGGATCTGGCCCAACGCCTGGGGGTGGAGCTGGACCGGCACGGCTTTGCCGCCGCCAGTTCCTTCGCGCCGGTGGCCACCTCCCGGCCCGGAGTGTATGTCTGCGGCGCCCTGGCGGGCCCCAAGGACATCCCCTATTCCGTCATGGAGGCCTCGGCGGCCGCGGGTGCTGCGGCCAGCCGCTTGAGCGAGGTGCGCTTCACCCAGGTCAAGGAAAAGACCTTCCCGCCGGAGCGGGACGTCAGTTTGGAGGAGCCCCGCATCGGGGTCTTTGTGTGCAACTGCGGCATCAACATCGCCGGCGTGGTCAATGTGCCGGAGGTGGCGGCCTACGCCCGCACCCTGCCCCACGTGGTGCATGTGGAGGAGAATCTCTACTCCTGCTCCCAGGACACCCAGGACCGCATGAGCGAGATCATCCGGGAGCACGGCCTCAACCGGGTGGTGGTGGCGGCCTGCTCGCCCCGGACCCATGAGTCCCTCTTCCAGGAGACCCTCATCAATGCGGGCCTGAACAAGTATCTCTTTGAAATGGCCAACATCCGCAACCAGGACTCCTGGGTGCATGCCCAGACTCCGGAGCTGGCCACCCAGAAGGCCAAGGACCTGGTGCGCATGGCGGTGGCCAAGGCGTCATTGCTGCAGCCCCTGGCTGAAACCGAGCTGCCGGTGACCCAGAGCGCCCTGGTGGTGGGAGGGGGAGTGGCGGGCATGAGCGCCGCCCTCACTTTGGCCCGCCAGGGCTACCCGGTGCACCTGGTGGAGCGGGAAGCCGAACTCGGAGGCGTGGCCCGGCGACTGTTCGCCACCTACCAGGGCGAGGACGTGGGCGAGTTCGTCCGCCGGCTGGCCGCCGAAGTTCAGGCCGAGCCGAACATTAGCGTCCATCTTCAGAGCACCCTCTCCCAGGTCTCCGGGTTTGTGGGCAATTTCATCACCCGCCTGGAGACGCCCACGGGCCCCCAGAACGTGGAACACGGAGTCACCGTCATCGCCAGCGGGGCCAAGGAATATCGGCCCACTGAGTACCTCTACGGCGAGCACCCCGCGGTGGTGACGCAGTTGGAGCTGGATGAACTCCTCAAAGGCAATGACCCGCGGCTCACGACGCTGGAGAGCCTGGCCTTCATCCAGTGCGTGGGTTCCCGGGATGAGCAGCACCCTTACTGCTCCAAGGTCTGCTGCACCCACACGGTGAAGGCGGCCCTGGAAGTGAAGCGCCGCCGGCCCGAGGCCCAGGTGACCGTGCTCTATCGGGATATGCGCACCTACGGCCCCCGGGAGGACCTGTATCTGGCCGCCCGGGAGCAGGGAGTGCTCTTCGTGCGCTATTCCCGGGACCGCAAGCCGGAAGTGACCGCGGCGGACGGCCGTCTGCAGGTGAAATTCGTGGATCCCATCTTAGGGCTGCCGGTGAAGCTGCCGGTGGACCTCCTCTGTCTGGCCGCGGCTATTGAATCCCATCGGGACCAGACCCTGGCCCAGATGTTCCGGGTGCCCCAGGACGGTGACGGCTGGTTTTTGGAGGCGCACCAGAAGCTCCGCCCGGTGGATTTCGCCACCGACGGCATCTTTCTGTGCGGCCTGGCCCATTACCCCAAACCCCTGGAGGAGAGCATCGCCCAGGCCCAGGCCGCCGCGGCCCGGGCCGCCACGGTGCTGGCCAAACCCAGTATTAGGGTAAGCGGCCTCATTTCCCGGGTGGCGCCGGAGCTCTGCTGCGGCTGCCAGATGTGCATCAATGTCTGTCCTTATCAGGCCATCAGCTTTGACGAAGCCCAAGGCGTGGCGGTGGTGAACGAGGCCCTGTGCAAGGGCTGCGGCGCCTGCGCCGCCACCTGCCCCAGCGAGGCAGTGATCCTGTTGGGCTTCACCCCGAAGCAACTGATGGCTCAGATCAAAACCGCCCTGGCCGCCTGAGGCGGGGAAGGAGAGAGTATGGACACGGCCTTTGAACCCAGAATCCTGGCCTTTGTCTGCAACTGGTGCGCCTACGGCGCGGCGGACCTCGCCGGGGTGAGCCGCCTGCAGTATCCGGCCAATACCCGGCTCATTCGGGTGATGTGCTCCGCCACGGTGTCCCCTCACCATATCCTAAGGGCCCTGCAAAGCGGCGCCGACGGGGTGCTGGTGGGCGGCTGACACCTGGGGGACTGCCATTACCTGTATGGTAATCACCTCACTCAGAAGCGGCTAGGGTTCCTGCAGGAATTTGTCAAACTCTTCGGCTTGGAGGGACGGCTCAGACTGGAGTGGATCTCCTCCGCCGAGGCCACCAAATTCGTGCAGGTGATGACGGACTTCACCGAGCAGATCCGCCGGCTGGGCCCCAGCCCCTTGCGGCAGCTGGGCCAGGACTGGACCGCCTTTAGCCTGCCGCCGGTGACGGAGGCGGAGGCCCGGGCGGCCTGCACCTGCGGCCACCGGGGTGCGGACCTGCCCCCCACGGCGCCCGCCTGAAGGAGGCTCTATGGCTGAGCTGAAAGATACCGTGCGCCACTGGCTGGAAAGCGGCCGGGTGGACCTCTTCCTGGGCTATAAGGAAGTGGCCGGCCACCCTCTGCCGTACGCCTTCAGCAAAGACAACCTGGAGGAGGTGGCGGAGCTGGTGGTCAGCCCCGCCCGTTATTCCCTGGAGAAGCTGGCGGCCAGCCTCCTGAAGGAGCGGCCAGACCTGAAGATCGGGCTCCTGGCCCGGGACTGCACCCGCCGGGCCGTCAATGTGCTGGCCATTTACAACCAGGTGGAGCCTGACCAGGTGGAACTCCTGGACCTGACCTGCTGCCCCTCCCGGCCCCAGGCGAGCTGCAGCGCCCTGACCCCGCCGGAGGTGGGGGAGGTAAAACGGGCCGTAGGCATCGACAACCGCCTTACCCCGGAGCAGTTCGAGGCCATTCCCGCCGGGGAGCGCCTCGGCCGCTGGCTCTATGAATTCCAGAAGTGCCTCAAGTGCTACGGCTGCCGGGACATCTGCCCGGTGTGCTTCTGCCGGGAGTGCTCCCTGGAGCACGGCGAGCTGGTGGAGCCCCGGGACCTGCCGCCGGAGGTGCCCATGTTCCATTGGGTGCGGGCGGTGCACATGGCGGGCCGCTGCATCGACTGCGGCCTGTGCGAGGAGGCCTGCCCGGTGGACATCCCCTTGAGGCTCCTCTACCGCCAGACCAACAAAATCGTCCGGGAGCTCTTCGGCTATGACACCGGCCTTACCCTGGCCCAGCCGCCCTTCAGCGTCCTGGGCGTGGGCCCCGCCGAACCCAAAGAAGCCGTCGCCGGTGGGGGGAAATGACCATGTACAAACTCGTGCCATCTATCTGTTCTTATTGCGGCTGCGGCTGCGGCGTGCTCTTCGAGGTGCTGGACAACCGTATCCTAAGCACCCTGCCCCTCAAGACCCATCCGGTCAATGAGGGCCGGCTGTGCATCAAGGGCTGGAGCCTGCATGAGTATGTGGAAAGCGACATGCGCCTCACCGGACCGTATCTGAGGCTCAACGGCCGACTGCACCAGGTGACCTGGGACCGGGCCATCGGCTTTGCGGCCCAGCGCCTGCAGGAGATCGTGGCCAAATACGGCCCGGACAGCGTGGGGGTGCTGGCTTCGGCCAAAATCAGCAACGAGGAGAATTATCTCCTGCAGAAATTCGCCCGGGCGGTGGTGGGCACCAACAACGTGGACCACTGCGCCCGTCTCTGACACTCCTCCACGGTGGTCGGTCTGACCGCCGCTTTCGGGAGTGGGGCGATGACCAACTCCATCGCCGAAATTGAAGACGCGGCCTGCATCTTCGTCACCGGCTCCAACACCACCGCCTGCCATCCCCTGGTGGCCCGGCGCATCTTCCGGGCCAAGGAGAAGGGCGCGGTGCTGCTGGTGGCCGATCCCCGGCGCATCCAGCTCAGCATGTACGCCGACGTGGCGGTGCAGCAGCGGGTGGGGAGCGATGTGGCCCTCCTGAACGGCATCATGCACCTCATCCTGAAAAACGGCTGGGAGGATAGAGATTACATCGCCCAGCGCACCGAGGGCTTTGAGGAGCTGGAGGCCCTGCTTAAGGACTACACGCCGGAGCGGGTGGCCGCCCTCACCGGAGTGGCGCCCGAAGATCTGGCCCGCATGGCGGAGCTCTACGCCACCCGCAAGCCTGCGGCCATCCTCTACACCATGGGCATCACCCAGCACACCACCGGGGTGGACAACGTCAAGGCCATCTGCAACCTGGCCATGCTCACCGGCAACGTGGGCTTCGCCAGTGCCGGGGTCAATCCCCTCAGGGGCCAAAACAACGTCCAGGGGGCCTGCGACATGGGGGGCCTCCCCAACGTCTTTCCCGGCTATCAGGCGGTGAACGTGCCGGAGAACAACGCCAAGTTCTCTAAGGCCTGGGGCCGGCCCCTGTCGGACAAGCCGGGACTCACCATCATGGAGATGGTCCATGCCATGGAGGAGGGCCGGCTCAAGGCGCTCTATGTGGTGGGGGAAAACCCCAAGCTCAGCGACCCGGACATGAACCACCTGCGCCATGCCATGAAGAACCTGGAGCTCCTCATCGTCCAGGACCTCTTCCTCTCCGAGACGGCCCAGGGCGCGGATGTGGTCTTTGCCGCCGCCTCCACCGCCGAGAAGGACGGCACCGTCACCAACACCGAGCGCCGCTGCCTGCGCTTCTTCAAGGCCATCGAGCCCATCGGCCAGAGCCTCCCGGATTGGGAGATCATCTGCCGTCTGGCCACCGCCATGGGCTACCCCATGAGCTACAGCGGCCCGGAGGAGATTTTCCGGGAAATCACTACCCTCACCCCTAGCTACGCCGGCATGAGTTACGAGCGTCTGGGGCTCACGGGCCTGCAGTGGCCCTGCCCCACCCCGGAGCACCCGGGCACGCCTTACCTGCACCGGGACCGCTTCACCCGGGGCAAGGGCAAGTTCCACGCCGTGCCGTATCTGGACCCGGCGGAGCTCCCTGATGCGGAGTATCCGTATTTCCTCACCACCGGGCGCATGTTTGCCCATTACCACACCGGCACCATGACCCGGGTGTCGCCGCACCTGGACCGGGAGCAGCCCACCGGCTATGTGGAGATCAACCCGGAAGACGCCGGGCGCCTGGGGATTGCCGAGGGGGAGACGGTGGCGGTGGCCTCTCCCCGGGGACGCATTGAAGCGCCGGCCCGGATCTGCCGCACAGTGAGGCCGGGGAACCTCTTTCTCCCCATCCACTTCGGGGAGAACCCCACCAACGTGCTCACCAGCGCCGAGGCCCTGGACCCCCTGGCCAAGATCCCGGAGTTCAAGGTGAGCAAGGCCCGGCTGGAAAAAGTGCAGCTATCATGATAGGATATCCCTGACGGGGACTGAAATGACACCGGGGGAAAAGGGCCACGGCACCGTTTCCCCCGGTGGGTGGACATGGACGATGAGTCCCGGCAGACAGTCATATAACCTGGCCATTGTGGGGGGCGGGCGCCAGGGTCTGGCGCTTCTGGAGGCCCTGACCACCACCCGCCGGGAGGGGACCCCCCTCAAGGTGGTGGCGGTGGCGGACAAGGACCCGGAGGCCCCCGGGGTGCGGTTCGCCCGGGAACACCAGCTTCTCACCACCTCCGACGCCGCCGAGCTCCTGAAATTGCCGGAAGTGGACATCATCGTCAACGCCACCGGCGACCCGGAGCTCTCCCGCACCCTGGAAGCCCAGGTGCCGGAGCGCTGCCTGGTGCTCAATCTGGACCGCCCGGTGGCCGGGGAGGACTTCTTTGACCTCATCTCCATGGATCTGGCGCCCCTGCCGGAAGACCACCCCCTGAAGGTGGGCATTGTGGGAGGGGGCAAGGCGGGCTATGAGATCCTGGAACACTTGGCCCGGGATGATCGCTATCGGGGCCGTCTGCAGATCATCGGGGTGGCCGATCCCAATCCGGAGGCGCCGGGCCTCGCCTTGGCCCGGGAGCTGGGCCTCCCCACCTACCCCAACTGCTACCCCCTGCTGTCCCAAGAACCGGACCTGATCCTGGAGCTCACCGGCGACCCCGAGGTCAGGGAGCGCATCCTGCAAATCAAAGGGCCCGCCACCCAGATCATCGATCACATCCGGGCCCGGCTCTTTTGGGACCTGCTGAAGCGGGAGGAGGACCGCCTCCGCCAGAAGGTGGCCCAGGAACTGCGTCTGGCCAGCCAGCGCAGCCGCTTCCAGCGCATCTTCGATCACCTGCCGGACCCGGTCATTGTCCTGCGCTCCGATTATGTGGTGGAGGAGGCCAACCGGCCCTTCCTGCAACGTTTCCAGAAATCCCCGGAGGAGGTCATCGGCCGCCCCTGCTACGAGGTTTTCCATCAATTTGATGAGCCGTGCGACCGCAAGGGCATGATCTGCCCCCTGCACCGGGTGCTGGAGACCAACGAGCCCGCTCAGGTGCTGCAATCCTCCCGCAATCCCGACGGCACGGTGCGCTACGATGAGATCAGCATGTCGCTCCTCACCGCCCCGGAGTGGCGCCGGCCCCGGGTCATCGAGGTCATCAAGGACGTCACGGAGCGCAAAAGGCTGGAGGCGGAACTGAGGCACTCGGAGAAGCGGGCCCGGGACCTCTTGCTTAGGACCATCAAGGACAAGGTGTTTCTCGAGACCATCGTCAACGGCATCGCCGACCACATGATGGTCATCGATCTGGATTACCGCATCATCGAGGTCAACCGGGCGCTTCTGGAGATGGTGGGCATGAAAAAGGAGCAGGTGGTGGGGCGCCACTGCTATGAAATCTCCCATCACCTGCATGAACCCTGCCAGTTGCCGGATCACCCCTGCCCCCTGAACGAAGCGGTGCAGACCGGCAAGGCCGCCTCCGCCACCCACGTGCACTTCGACAAGGAAGGCCGGGAACGCTACTACCATGTGGTCTGCCATCCCCTGAAGGATGAATCCGGCCAGGTGGTGCAGGTGGTGGACCTCTCCCGGGACATCACCCAGGAAGTGATGGGGCGCATGCGCACCCTGCACGAAGACAAGATGGCCTCCCTGGGGAAACTGGCCGCCAGCGTGGTGCATGAGATCAACAATCCCCTGACCGGGATCCTCAATTTCATCAAGCTGATGCAGGCCATCATGGACCAGGGCACGCCCACGGAGGCGGACCTGGCCGAGTTTCGCCGCTATCTGGATACGGTCTATCAGGAGACCCAGCGGGTGAGCCGCACTTTGGCCAATCTTCTGACCTTCTCCCGCAAAACCAAGCCCGAGGCCAAACCCCTGGACCTCAACGCGGTGCTGGAGGCCGCCTTGTCGTTGGTGAGCTATCAACTGCGTCTCCAGGGGATTACGGTGGAACGGCGCTATGCCCCCGATCTGGCTCCGGTGTTGGCGGACAAAGGCCAGATGACCCAGGTCTTTCTCAACCTGTTCCTGAACGCCATCGACGCCATGCCCGAGGGCGGTACCCTGACCCTGACCACCAGAAACACCCGGCGCCGGGAGGTGGAGGTGAAGGTGACCGACACCGGCAAGGGCATCCCCAAAGAACACCTCTCCCAGATCTTTGAACCCTTCTTCACCACCAAGAAGACCGCCTCCGGCGCCGGCCTGGGGCTGTCGGTGGTGTACGGCATCATCCGGGATCACAAGGGCGTTATCAAAGTGGACAGCGTGGTGGGCAAGGGCAGCACCTTCTCCATCCGCCTGCCCGCCTATGTCGCAAAGGACGAGCATGTTGCCGCATAAGAAGATCCGCATTCTGGTGGTGGATGACGAGCCCAGCATCCGGGAATCCTTGAGCGGCTGGCTGAAGCGCTCCGGCTACGAGGTGGATACCGCCCCGGACGGGCCCACGGCCTTGGCCAAATGCGAGGAGAGCCACTTCGACATCGCCCTCATCGACGTCAAGATGCCGGAGATGGACGGCATCACCCTCCTCAAAAAACTGAAGGAGCTGGACCCGGACACCTCCGTGCTCATGATGACCGCCCACGGGGACATTCAGGACGCGGTGCAGGCCATCAAGGCGGGAGCCTACGACTACCTCCTCAAGCCCTTCGAGCTGGAGGAGCTCACCTTCACCATCAACAAGATGGTGGAGATGCAGACCCTGGCCATGGAGAACCTCATCCTCAAGGACCGCCTGGCCTCCATGACCCGCTTTGAGAACCTGGTGGGCCAGTCCCCGCCCATGCTCAAGCTGTATGAGACCATCCTGGATGTGGCCAAGACCGACGTCACCGTGCTCATCACCGGAGAGACGGGCACCGGCAAAGAGCTGGTGGCCCGGGCCATCCACGCCCAGAGTCCCCGCTGTTATTCGCCCTTCATCGCCATCAACTGCGGCGCCTTCACCGAGCATCTGCTGGAAAGCGAACTCTTCGGCCATGAGAAGGGCGCCTTCACCGACGCCAAATACACCAAGAAAGGCCGCCTGGAGATGGCCAACGGCGGCACCCTCTTCCTGGATGAAGTGGGCGACATCTCCATGAAGATGCAGATTGACCTCCTGCGTGTCCTGGAGACCCACGAGTTCACCCGGGTGGGGGGCACCACCGTCTTAAAAAGCGACTTTCGGGTCATCGCCGCCACCAACCAGGACCTGCAGGAGGCCATTAAGCGCAAGACCTTCCGCCAGGACCTCTACTACCGCCTCAACGTGGTGCACATCCATGTGCCGCCCTTAAGGGAGCGGGTGGAGGACATTCCGCTTTTGGCCCAGCATTTCCTGAGGCGCTACGCCACGGAGATGAAAAAGAAGATCGATTCCATCCACCCCAAGGCCCTGGAGGCCATGCAGCGCTATCCCTGGCCGGGGAACGTCAGGGAGCTGGAAAACGCCATCGAGCGGGCGGTGGTCATCGGCAAGGGCCGGCAGATCAAGCTCTCGGACCTGCCTTTCCTCGAAGCGGGGGAAGAGGGACCGGATTACACCGACCTGTCCCTGGAGGAGATGGAACGGCGCCACATCGCCCGGGTGCTGGCCGCCAAGGGCAGGAATCTCTCCCATGTCGCCCGGGTCCTGCGCATCAACCGCTCCACCTTATACGAAAAAATTAAGAAATACGGCCTCTCCACCTAATGGGCAGGCGAGGGGCGGCTGACGAGGCGGAGAGAGAGGGTCAGGGTCGGTGCTTTTCTTGGTTTACTGACGGCTTGAAAGGCGGCCGCAAGCCGCTCCTGCCCGGTGGCCGAGGGGGCAGCCCTGATCTCTTGCCGAGGCGGTCCGGTTCGGGCGCACCGGGTTGGCCTTGTCATCCCCCCTGGAGCGGAGGAGTTTGCTCCCGTCCTTTGCCGGGCCAGCCCGGGGGGTAACCACTACCTCTCCTGCGAAGGGGACGCCGTGACCCAAAAGCCCCCGGGGTCACCCCCGAGAACCGCTCCCGCCCTTGGATTCTCCTTACCGACCTCCAGCACCCTTTGCCGTCACCGGCATCCTGCCCCGCTCACTTGCTGTGGAGGAACTCCTTGACTAGGCGGTCCCAGCCCAGCTGGGGATAGTTGCCGATGAGGTCATCCACCAGGGTGCCCCCGGAGGGCAGGGTGAGCCCCGCCTCGGACTGCAGCAGGTTGAGAAGCCGGTGGGTCTCGTGCTCAATCCAGGCCACGTTGCATTGCCCGAAGAGCATCTTCTCCAGGTCGGTCTTGAGATCCGAGGGGGAGACGAGGAAGAGCCAGCCGGCGCCGTAGGGGTCGTCGTGCACCAGGGCGGGGTGTTCCTTAACCGCCGGGTTGACCGCCTCGATGAAGCCGCAGATAGGGGAGAGGATGGGGGCTTCCTTTCCCTGGCGCACCAGGGTAAAGAGGGGATGGTCGGCCCTGACCTGGTCCCCCACCTCGGGGAGGCGCAGCTCTTCGGGGACGCCGAAGAGGTGCACGCAGAAATCATCCAGGCCCACCCGCACCCGGCCGGCGTTCTCCAGGGCCACCCAGGTGTGGCCCCGGTGGAGGAAGCTGGAAGTGGGCACCGCCACCCCCATAATCTCCTGCACCCGGGGGCGCTCCGGCGCCAGGAAGAATTCAAACTGCTCCTCCAGAAGCTCATCGAAGGAGCACTCATGGCAGAGACGGGTCATCATCAGGCGGCACTGCTGCTCCCCGAAGCGCTGGCGCATCTTCTCCTCCCAGGAGGACACCGGTTTGGGATGCCCCTTGCGCTTGGCGATCTGGGCGGCGGCCGCGGCGGTGAGAGCCCGGTCCAGCTCACAGTGCTCGCACTCAAAATCCTTGTCGCAGATCTTGTAATCGATGACGCCGGCCTCCATCCAGATGCACGGCTTCTTTTCGTCGAGGATGCCCTGAGTCATGGGAGTACCCTGCCTTTCTTAACGGGGTGGGACGGGGCGGAAGGCGGCGGCCCCCCGCCCCCAGGGAGGACCAGAGGTCATTGGCCGGCCCTCCAGGTGCGTTTGTCCCACTGCTCCCAGCCCTCGAAGCCCCGGCGGGAGGAGGGCGCCTGCAGGTGCCGGGTGAAAAAGCCCCGCACCAGCCGCCGCCAGCCCAGCACCGGGAAGTGGCCGTAGACATCGTCCACGATGCTGCCGCCGGAGGGCAGGGTGTAACCGGCCTTGTCGCTCAGCATCTCCAGGAGGCGGTGGGTCTCGTCCTCGATCCAGGCGACGGTCTCAGGCCCGGTCACCAGGTTCTCCAGGTTGTGCTTCAGGTTGGTGGGTTCCATGAGATAGAGCCAGCCCTCGCCATAAGGGTCATCATGGATGAGGCGGGGGTTCTTCATGGCCTTCTCGTTCATCGCCACCACCGTGCCATCCACCGGCGCCACAAAGGAGGCTTTGTGCCCCTGGCGCAGCAGGGCCATAAAGATGTGGTCCTGGTAGTAGACCTTGCCCGGCTCCGGGGGCTGGAGGGCCTCCGCCGGCCCCAGGATCTTCTGGGAGAAGTCGTCCAACCCCACCCGGACCTGGTCCGGTTTCTCCAGCTTTACCCAGGCGTGGCCCCGATGCAGGTAGTAATCTTCGGTGGGCACCGTGAACCCGAAGACCTGGGCCATTTTGGTCTGGCTTTTCATGGCTGTGGTCCTCCTTGTGTGAGTTGCCTGTCTAAGAAGCAATGAGCGTGCCAAGGGTGCATAAATATAACTATTTGATATTATTAATAAAAAAATTGGTCTCTCCCGACGCCGCCGGCGCCTGTGGGAAAAGCCCACAGCCCCCAGGTGCTCTCAGGGTAACCTCTTTAAATTATTTATTATTTTGGCTGGCCCCTTGGCGTTGCAAATTCCCACGCCCCGCCGGCCCTCGGCCGCGGCCTCCCCTGCGGCCCGCTCCCGGGGTCCTGCTTCTAGCTGTGTGCACTTGTTCCGCAAGGGATTCCCTGCCGGCCTCCTGCCGGTTAACTGGAGTGTACAGATATCCGACACAATCGCAGGGATCATAATTTTTATAACCTGCTTATTTCATTATAAATTTATATATATTTGGCGGAGAAAACCGACATCTCGCCTTCCTTCCCCTAAAAATTTTTTTGGACATGGGCTGGATTTTGACATAAGATTGATTGTGCATCTTTTCACAGAAAGCCATTGTTCATTAGGCGGCAGGGGACCGAGCCAGGTGCGCTGCCGCCCGAGACCCGTGCCAAGGACCTGAGACCATGGAGCGAGCCACACCCTTGCTGCGCCGGGCCGGATTGCTGCTGTTGGCCGCGGCGGCCTTCTTTGTCTGCGCCGCCGCCCAGGGGGGTGAGAGCACCCCCGCCGCCGGCAAAACCCCGGCCTCCCCACGGACGGACCGCATCATCATCGACACCCTGGCAGCCTACGGCAAACTGGAGCTGCCGCCGGTGGCCTATTTCCATGACAAGCACACCGAGGCCCTGGCCAAGGAGAAGAAGGACTGCTCTACCTGCCACCTGACGGAGAATGGCCGCCTGTCCTTCGCCTACCGGCGCACCTCTGCCACCCGGCCGGAGGAGATCCAGGGCATCTATCACGCCGGCTGCATCGGCTGCCATATGGACATGGCGGCCCAAAACAAGAAAACCGGGCCCCTGGACGGCTTTTGCCGCTCCTGTCACAATGCCGCTCCCCCTCCGGCGAAGCCTCTCGAGGCCGGCCTGGACAAAGTGCTGCATTACCGGCACGTGGCCTCCCCGGACATCTCCGCCCCCAAAGACAAGGACAACTGCGGTGTGTGCCACCATCAGGCGGACCCCCAGACCGCAAAACTCATTTATGTCAAAGGGAAGGAAGACGGCTGCCGCACCTGCCATGGTAAGAAGGCCGTGGGCCGGGTGGCTTCATTAAAGACCGCCTCCCATGAGCAGTGCGTCCGCTGCCACCTGGAGCTGGGGGCCAAGGGGGTGAAGAAAAACGGCCCCTATGAGAGCTGCGCTGCCTGCCACAGCGCCGCCGGCCAGGCGCTGATTGCCAAAAACAATCAGGCCGTCCTGGAGAAGCTGCCCAACGGCCAGGTGCCGCGGCTCATGCGGGGCCAGCCCGATGCGGTGCTCCTGGCCTGGCTGGAGAAGAAGGCCCCCGCCGAGCCCGCCGCCCGCATGAACCCGGTGCCCTTTGATCACAAGGCCCACGAGGCCTACGCCGATTCCTGCCGGACCTGCCACCACACCGGCATCACTTCCTGCACCGGCTGCCACACCCTCCTGGGGGACAAGGCTGGCGCCGGGGTGACCTACGAGCAGGCCATGCACTCCCCCACCAGCCGCCACAGCTGCATCGGCTGCCACGCGGCCCGCACCCGCCAGGCCGACTGCGCCGGTTGCCACGCCACCATGGCCAAAAAGGACGCCCCGGACGGCTGCCGCCTCTGCCACCAGCCCCTCCCCAAGGGCACCCTGCCCATGCAGGAGCTGGCCAGCCTGACTCCGGAGCAGCGCCTGGCGGTGGCAGAGGTCATGCTGAAGAGCCGCCCGGCCCAGCCGGCGCCCCTCCCGGCCGGCCAGCTGCCCGGCAAGGTCATCATCCGGGAATTGAGCGACCAGTATGAGCCGGTGGCCTTTGACCATGCCGACCACCTGGCCAAGCTGGAAAAGGCGGTCAAGGGGAGCCGACTGGCCCAGTATTTCCACGGCGAGGCCTTGACCCTGTGCCAGGGCTGCCACCACAACAGCCCGGCCTCCATGACCCCGCCTCGCTGCAGCAGCTGCCATGCCCGGGACTTCGACCCCCGGCAGCCGACCCGTCCGGGGTTGCAGGCGGCCTATCACGGCCAGTGCATGAGCTGCCACAAAGAGATGCAGGTGAAACTGGCGGCCACCGCCTGCCAGGAGTGCCACGCGCCCAAGAAGAAATAACGGCTGCGGCCATGAGATCGTGAGGAGTGTCTCCATGCAACGACGTCAATTTCTTGGCCTGCTGGGTGCCACCGCCGCCACCGCGGTGCTGGGGAAGCCGGCCCAGGCCGGGCCGAAACACTTCACCGGCTATCCCGACAGCTACGGGGTGCTCTTCGACGCCACCCGCTGCATCGGCTGCCGGCGTTGCGAAGCCGGCTGCAACCGGGTGAATCATCTCCCCGCCCCGGCGAGGCCCTTTGATGATTTAAGCGTCCTCGACACCAAGCGGCGCACCGACGGCCGCACCTTCACGGTGGTGAACCGCTACGAGACCGCTAAGGGGATCGTCTACCGCAAGAATCAGTGCCAGCACTGCCTGGAGCCGGCCTGCGCCTCTTCGTGCTTTGTGGCGGCCTACGACAAAACCCCCCAGGGCGCGGTGACCTGGAATGAAAAGGTGTGCGTGGGCTGCCGCTATTGCATGATCGCCTGCCCCTTTGACATCCCTACCTTCGAGTACTGGGATCCGCTGGCTCCCAAGATCATGAAGTGCCATCTGTGCTATCCCCATATCACCGCCGGAAAGCTTCGGGTCCCGGGCTGCGTGGGGGCCTGCCCCACCGAGGCCTTGGTCTATGGCCGCCGGGCGGACCTCATCCGGGAGGCCCGCCAGCGCTTCCACCTCTTCCCGGGGCGCTACCTGGACCACATCTACGGCGAGCACGAGATGGGGGGCACCAACTGGCTCTACATCTCCGGCGTCCCCTTCAGCCAGATCGGCCTGCGGGAGGACCTGGGCGTCACCCCCGCGCCGGAATTCACCTCCGGCGCCCTGGCGGCCGTGCCCATCATCGCCGCGGCCTGGCCGGCCCTGCTCCTGGGGATTTATGCCATCTCCCAGGCCAAGGACAAGGCGGCCCGCCAGGAGAAGCGGGAGGCTCTCAAAGAGGCCCTGGCCAAGGCCAAGGCGGAGTGCGACGCCGAGCTGGCCAAGGTCAAGGCCAAGGCGGAAGCCGACAAAAAGGCCGCCATCGAGCGGGAAGTGAAGAAAGCTCTGGAAGAGGCCGCCAAAGCCCAGGCGGCCAAGGAAGAGGGCGAATAACATGTCCGGCGAACATGCACCTTCCACCCCTGTGGCCGCGGAGCGCGCGTCCCTGCTGACGCCGTTCAATATCGTCACCGGCCTCATCGTCTTTGTGGGGTTGATCCTCACCATCCTGCGCTTCACCAAGGGCCTGGCCGGGGTCACCAACCTCTCGGACAACAACCCCTGGGGCATCTGGATCTCCTTTGACCTTTTGTGCGGCGTGGCCTTGGCCGCCGGCGGCTACACCACCTCCGCCGCCTGCTACGTCTTCGGCCTGAAGCGCTACCACTCGGCGGTCCGGCCCGCCATCCTGACGGCGTTTCTGGGCTACGCTCTGGTGGTCTTTGCCCTGCATTACGATGTGGGCCGCCCCTGGCGTCTGCCCTACCCTATCTTCTACTCCCCCGGCCCCACCTCGGTGCTCTTCGAAGTGGGCTTGTGCGTCTTTCTCTATCTCAACGTGCTCTTCCTCGAGTGGACCCCCAGCGCCCTGGAGTGGCTGGGCCTGAAGAAATGGCGCAACGTCATGGTGAAGATGACCCTGGCCCTCACCATCTTCGGGGTGGTCCTCTCCACCATGCACCAAAGCTCTTTGGGCGCCCTCTTTCTCATTGCGCCCTCCAAGCTGCACCCGCTGTGGTACTCCAGCTACCTGCCGGTCTTCTTCTTCATTTCCAGCATCGCCGCAGGGCTGTCCATGGTGATCTTTGAGGGGACCCTCTCCCACCGCTACCTCCATGACAAGATGGATGACCATTACCTTTCCACCCATGATCAGGTGCATCTGGGCTTCGCTCGGGGCGCCGCCGTGGTTCTGGTCATCTACTTCTTCCTCAAGCTGGTGGGCCTGGCCCTGGACAACAACTGGCACTACCTCCTCACCGGCTACGGCGCCATGTATTCCCTGGAGCTTTTGGGCTTTGTGGCCCTGCCGGCCCTGATGTATGCCGTGGGCGTGCGGGAGAAGAACCTGAAGATCATCCGCTGGGCGGCGGTCATCACTGTCCTGGGCATCGTCCTCAACCGCTTCAACGTCTCCTGGTTCGCCTTCAACTGGCAGCTGCCGGCGGCGGAGCGTTACTTCCCCAGCTGGATGGAAGTGGCGGTCTCCATTTACATCGTCACCGTGGGCCTGCTGGTCTTCCGCTTCATCGCCACCCGCATGCCCATCTTCTATGAGCATCCGGATTTCAAGGAGGCGGAGCTGGAGGAGGAGGAACCCCACGAACACGAGACCCGGCCGCATCCCCAGAGCTTCGGGCATTGAGGAGGAGCGCCATGGAATTCTTCACCTACCACGACTTCACCATGTATACCAAAGGGGCGGCCTATATCCTGATGGCCGTCACCTTGCTGGGTATTTTGGGCTTCTGGCTGTTCCTCACCGAGCGGGACGAGGACAAGCTCATCAAGTAGGCAAGCGGGCCGGCGGCCGGCCCGGTGGAGGAGCGTTACATGTATCAATTCATCACCGGACCCCTTCTCTGGCTGACCTTCATCATCTTCTTCGGCGGCCTCACCTTCCGGGTGGTATGGTATATCCGGGGGCTGGACTGGAAGCTGGACCGGGTGGCCTACCGGGCCTATCCCGCCCAGGGCCTCAAAGGGGCCTTGCAGTCCATCATCCACTGGCTCATCCCTTACGGCTCCTACGGCTGGCGCTCCAAGCCCTTCTATACCCTGGTCTTTTTCATCTTCCACGCCGGGCTGGTGATCGTACCCCTGTTTCTGGCCGGCCACGCGGTGCTCCTGGACGAGCGCTGGGGCATCTCCTGGTGGCCCACCATCTCCATGGCCCTGGCCGACACCCTCACCATCGGGGTCATGGTGACCGCGGTCATCATCCTCGTCCGCCGGCTGGTGCTGCCGGAGGTGCGCATCCTCACCACCTTCTATGACATCTTCCTCATCCTGGTGAGCGTGGCGCCCTTCGTCACCGGTTTTCTGGTGGTGCATCAGGTGCAGGATTACACCTTCTGGCTCTATGCCCACATCCTGAGCGGGGAGCTGCTGCTCGTGCTCATCCCCTTCACCAAGCTCTTCCATGTGGTGGGCTTCTTCCTCTCCCGGGGCCAGCTGGGCATGGATTTTGGCATCAAACGGGCCTGGAAGAGCCGCAAAGGGTTTGCATGGTAAAAATTCTTTCTTATATTGAATGTATGAACGAGATAATTTCCAGGTTTTGCCTGGCGCCCTCCGGGGCGGGTGGCCACCCCTGAACCGGCAAGCCTGAGAAGAAGGAGCCTGTATTTATGCCGGAAGGAACCCTGTGCAACAAACAACCCGTCACCACCAAGGAGCAGCTGGACGCCCTCCTCGCGGACAAGACCGGCAAGATTTACTACGAGGAGATGAAGCACCTGGACGTGGACACGGAGAAGCTGGCGGAGACCCTCCAGGCCACCTGCAAGTCCCGGATCCGCACCTGGCTGGAGATCTGCGCCCACTGCGGCCTGTGTGCCGACAGCTGCTTCTTTTATCTGGCCAACGGCAAGGACCCGACGCAGGTCCCGGCCTACAAGATCCAGTCCACCCTGGGGGAGATCGTCCGCAAAAACGGCCAGGTGGACAATGCCCACATGCGCTACTGCATGGATGTGGCTTGGGGCAAATGCACCTGCTGCAACCGCTGCGGCACCTTCTGCCCCTACGGCATTGACATGGGGGTGATGTTCAGTTACCTCAGGGGTCTGTGCTTCTCCCAGGGGTTTGTGCCCTGGGAGCTCAAGATCGGCTCCGGCATGCACCGCATCTTCCGGGCCCAGATGGACGTCACCCCGGAGGACTTCGTGGAGACCTGCGAGTGGATGTGTGAGGAGCAGCAGGAGGAATGGCCCGGCCTGGAGATCCCGGTGGACAAGGTGGGGGCCGACATCCTCTACACCTGCAACGCCCGGGAGCCCAAGCACTACCCCGAGGACATCGCCGAGGCCGCCATCCTCTTCCACATCGCCGGCGAGGACTGGACGGTGCCCAGCGAGGGCTGGGATCAGACCTCGCTTACCATGTTCGCCGGCGACTGGGAGGGGGCCCGGCTGCAGGTGGAGGGCATCTACAAGGCCATTGAGCGCCTCAAGCCCAAGCGGGTGCTGGGGACCGAGTGCGGCCATGCCCATCGGGCCACGGTCATTGAAGGCCCCTACTGGGTGGGCCGGGAAGACGGCCGGCCGCCGGTGCCGTATCTCCATTACACCGAATGGGTGGCCGAGGCCCTGCGCACCGGCAAGCTGAAGATCGACCCGGCCAAGCGCATCAAAGAGCCCGTCACCCTGCAGGACTCCTGCAACTACATCCGCAACTATGGCTTGAAGGATGTCACCCGGGAGATCATGAGCTACATCGTGGAGCCCGGCTACTTCGTGGAGATGGAGCCTTGCAAGGAATACAACTTCTGCTGCGGCGGCGGCGGGGGCTTGAACGGCATCGGCCTTTACCGCCAGCAGCGGAACATCGGCTTCAAGGTGAAACGGGACCAGATCAAGGCCACCGGCGCCAAGCTGGTCATCGCGCCCTGCCATAACTGCTGGGACGCCATCCGGGACATGGAGGAGATCTACGAGCTGGGCATCCGCTGGAGCTTCCTCAAGCCCCTGCTCCTCAAGATGGTCATTGTCCCGGAGCACCTGAAGCCCAAGGAAGAAGGCGAGGAAGAGGAAGAGTAAGCTAAACGCCGGGGCTAAGCCCCCGGTGCACAAAAGAAAGGCGGGCTTATGCCCGCCTTTTCTTTTGTGGTGGGAGAGGGGGCCAGGGAGCGTGCCCCCTGCCCCCTCTCCCACACCCCCTCCCCCAACCCCTTATGGGGGGGTTGGGAGGGGAGTGTGAGGGGAGGGCGGGGGGCCTGTGGTCCCCCGGCCCTCCCCTCACCTTTCCAGACTGTTGAAGAGCAGGGTCAGGGGCTTGCTGTCCGCCGCGGCGCCGTGGAACTGGATGGGGCCGGGGAAGCGGTAATCGTCCTCAAGGGCCCACTTGGCCCGCTCCTCCTCCAGCACCCGGAAGGCCCGGGATTCCAGGTCCACCTTCTGCTTGGCAATAACCAGTTCCAGGCGGCCCGCCCGCTCTTCCAGGTGCATAAGCGCCGCCAGGGGGACACCCACCGGCTGCCAATCCTCCACCGGCCGGTGCAGGTGGCGGATGCCCGCCATGTAGCCGGTGAGGCCCTGGGAGAGAAGCGCAAAGGCCGCCGCCCCCAGGTTGTAGCCGTAGTCGCAGTCGAACTTGCTGGGGAAGGTGCCCCGGCCGTCGTAACCGTAGTAGTGGTTCTGGGTGCGGAAGGTGCCCTTATAAATCCCCTTGGCCCGCTGCTTGCGGAGATAGGTGGCCACCATCTCCTGGAGGATGCGCTCGGTGTTCACCTGGGCAAAGGGGAAGTTGCCGTGGCTGTCCCGGGGCAAGAGCAGGCCCCGCTGCAAGAGCGACGGAAAGCCCAAAAACACCCGGCTGTCATAGTCCCGCCAGATGTCGCTGTTGTCGATGAGCTGCACCTGGTCCTCAAAGGAGAGCTTATGGAAGGACTCCTCCTCATGAGCCTCCCGGTTGTAGGCGGCGATGATGTAGCTGATCTTGATGATGAGCACATTGATTTCGTGAATGAACTCGAGGATGCCCTCCGGGATGAGCACGGTGCCGTAATCCTTGCCTTGGCGGGAGCGCTCCACCACCACATCGGCAATGAGGCGCACCACGTTGTGGATGGTGAGCTCCTTTTCCTCGATCTCTTCGCCGATGAGAACCACATTGGGGTGGGTCTGCAGGGCCACCTCCAGCACGATGTGGGAGGCGCTGCGACCCATGAGGCGGTTGAAGTGCCAATATTTGCGGTCGGAGGTGCAGTCGGCGTTGAGGTTGCCCACCTCGGTGGCGAAGGCCAGGCAGGCGGAGTGAAACCCGAAGGGCACCTCCACCAGCCCCGGCACCTTGAGGTCGCCGTCAATGGTTTTGGGGATGCCGATGACCTGGACCCCCGCCTCCCGGAGGTGCTCCGCCAGGAAGGCGGCATTGGTATTGGAGTCGTCGCCGCCCACCACCACCAGGCCGTCCAGGTGCAGCTCGGCGCACGTGCCCCGGCATTGGGCCAGTTTCTCCGGGGTGTCGATCTTGTCCCGGCCGGTGCCCAGCATATGAAAGCCGCCGGTGTTGAAGTGCTTCTCCACCATCTCCCGGGTGATCTCCACCCACTTGCCCACCATGATGCCCTTGGGCCCGCCCAGAAACCCCAGCACCCGGGTCTCGGGGTGGGCCCGCACGGCGGCGTCAAACAGGCCGGCAATGACGTTGTGGCCACCGGGGGCCGGGCCCCCGGAGAGCACCACCCCCAGTCGGCGGGGGCGAGGAGGCAGCGGCGCGTCCTGAGGCAAAAGCTCCACGAGGGCATTGCCGCTGACAAAGGGAAGCTGCTCCCGGGCCGCCTTGAGGACCTCCAGGGAGATATCCGGGACGGGCCTCGCGGTCACGGCCGGCGCTGCCAAGGCGGGACATAAGGGGGGCCGGTACTCCCGGCGCTCCCGTAAAAAAGGCGACTCAGAAGATAAAAGGTCACGCCAGACCTCGGTCATGTCCTGCTCCTTCATCTGTGGGGAATTGCTCTGTGCCAGCCCTCAAAGAACCCCATTTGTCCGGCAGAGTCAATGGAAAAATCCCCCGGGCTAGGGTTTTTGGCCCTCGAAGCCGACAAAGAAAAAAGCAAAGGCTGCCGGAGTTGAGTTAACATTGCCCTGCCGGCCGGTTCCTTATATGATGAGACTGTAAAGAGAATTTTCCGAGGATGAGACCGGGAAATTACCGAGCCTTTCCCCTCTCCTCATAACTCCCTCCCCCCTTTTTATTTAGGGGCGAGTGAGGCCCTGGGAGAGGACAGGCCCACCGGTCCCTGGTCCCCTCTCCTATAACCCTGGCCAGGGGGAGAGCCACGATCCGCATCCGTCACGCCGCCGCCAGCGTGCCTTCTGCCTCTGGCGGCCCGAGCCGAAGGACCCGCCGGACCGGGCGGGCTGTCAGGGGCAGCCTGCTGACGCTGGCGTTTGTTCTGCTCTTGGCCGCCTCCGGGCCCTCCCCGCAAAATGACCCCCACGGGACGACCCCCCGTCCACCGGCCGGCGCCTGGGAGATCCACGTGCAGGTGGACCCCCAGGGGACCCGGGTTGAGGTGCAGGGGCGGGACACCAGCCTCAGTAATCCCCAAGGGGAAATTATCCTTAAACCGGGGGAGGCAGGGGTGGGCGTCCCCGGCCAGGCGCCGCGGAAATTCACTCCCCCGGAATTCCCCCCCGACTCCCCCTCCCCTGCTCCCGCCCCCTGAGAGCCGCCTCGGCTTGCCAGAGTCAGCAAGCCACTGTCTGGTGCGGGGCCGGGATCTGCACCTGAGAGAGGCCCAGCTCCTGATTCAGGGCGCCGGCCAGGCTGCTCAAGGCCTCCGGTTCGCCATGCACCAAAAACAACTGCTCCGGGGGTGCCTCGAAGGCCTTCACCCAGCCCAGCAAATCCTCCCGGTCGGCGTGGCCGCTGAAGCCGTTCAAGGTCACCACCTGGGCCCGCAGGCGGTACTCCTCCCCGAAGATGCGCACCACCGGCTGCTTCTCCACCAGGCGGCGGCCCAGGGTGTTGGGGGCCTGCCAACCCACGATGAGGATGGTGTGGCGGTGATCCTCCACGGTGTTTTTCAGGTGGTGCTGGATGCGGCCGGCCTCACACATCCCCGAGGCGCTGATGATGACGCAGGGCCCGGCCAGGAGGTTGAGGGCCTTGGAGTCCTCCACCTCCCGGATGTAGGTGAGCCGCCGGAAGCCGAAGACGTCCCGGTCCGGGTCCTGCCTGAGTTCCGCCAGGGTGGCCTCATCGAAGCATTCGGGGTGGCTGCGGAAGACCTGGGTGACGTCCACCGCCAGGGGACTGTCCACAAAGACGGGGATCTCCGGCAGGTCGCCCTGATTGTAGAGGCGGTTGAGAAGCAGCACCAGGAGCTGGGTGCGCTCCACCGCGAAGGCCGGAATGATGACCTTGCCGCCCCGCCGGGCGGTGGCCCGGATCACCTCCCTTAAGGCCGCGGCGGACTCTTCCAAGGGGGGGTGGCGGCGGTCGCCGTAGGTGCCCTCCACAAGCAGGATATCCGCCCGCCCCGGATGGGCGGGGTCCCGCAATAGAGGCAGCCCCGGGCGCCCCAGATCGCCGGAAAACACCAATCGGCGTCGCCTTCCTCCCTCCTCCACCTCCAGCACCACGATGGCGGAGCCCAGCATGTGGCCGGCATCCAAAAACGTGAGAGTGACTCCCGGCAGGATGGGGTGGGGCCGGTCATAGGGGAGACCCACCACCTGCCTGAGGGCCCGGGTGGCATCGGCCTCGGTGTAGATGGGCTCCACCGGGGGCTCCCCTTTTTGGAGCCGCTTCTTGTTGACGTACTCCACATCCCGCTCCTGCAGGCGGCCGCTGTCCAGGAGCATGGCGCCCAAAAGATCGGCGGTGGCCCGGGTGCAGTAGATGGGGCCGTCATAGCCGCTTTTTACCAGGTTGGGGAGATTGCCGGAGTGGTCGATGTGGGCGTGGGAGAGGACCGTGGCTTCCACCTCCCGGACCGGGAAAGGCAGGTGCCGGTTGCGCTCCCGGGATTCGTCCCGCTTGCCCTGATAAAGGCCGCAGTCCAGAAGCAGGCGGCGGCCGTTGAGGGTAAGCAGGTGCTGAGAGCCGGTCACGGTCTGGGCCGCGCCATGAAAGGTGATCTGCATGCGTCCCCCCCTCACCTTGCCCGCCGCAGGCCCCCGTGCTTGGAGGACCGTCGGCGGGTCGCTCCATCATCGCGCCGGCTGCCCCGGCAGGCAAGGTTCTTGCATCAAATTTCGTTCAAAGACCGGAAAGCGGGCGGGCGGCCTGCAGAAGGAAAATCCGCCTTGACAGGCCTTTTGGCCTTCCCGTAGGATGGTGATTGTTCTCACAAACCTCGGGCCGGCGGCGGCGACAATCCCACCTGCCGGGTGTGATTGCAGCCTCCCTGGCTGACCGGCCCAGCGGCTCATATGGACAAAGGTCACCTGCAGAAACTCCGGTGGGAGATCGTCGCCACCATCATCGGTTTTTCCGTGGTACCCCTGCTGCTGTTGGGGGCGGTGTTCTACCACGAATTCAGCTCCTCCTACCATGCTAAGGTGCGGGAGAGCCTGCGCACCCTGGTGGACAACCGCCGGGGGGCGCTGGACCTGTTTCTGGAGGAGCGGGTTTCCCAGCTGGTCACCCTGGCCCACACCCACACCCTGGAGACCATCAGTGAGGAGAATTATCTCAACAAGGTCTTCAACATCATGCAAGCCCGCTCCCGCTCTTACATGGACCTGGGGGTCATCGACGAGGACGGCAACCACCTGGCCTATGTGGGACCTTATTACAGTCTTCTCAAGGGGGTGAATTACAAAGGGGAGGAGTGGTTCAACGCCGTCATGGCCCAAGGCATCCACATCAGCGATGTCTTTCTGGGCTTCCGCAAGGTGCCTCACTTCATCATTGCGGTCTTGGTCCGGGAACGGCAACGCATCTGGATCCTGAGGGCCACCATCGACTCCGACATCATCGAAAACATTGTCCGGGCTGCCTGGATCGGCAAGAAGGGGGACGCCTTCATCATCAACCGGGAGAACATCCTGCAGACCTCCCCGCGGTTCAGCGGCACCCTTTTGGGCCCGCCCGCGACGCCGGACTTCTCCAAGGCCGTGGGCACCCTGGTGGAAGAGCTCAGCCACGCCGGGGAAAAATCCCTCTATGGGGCGGCACCCCTCTCCTCCCATCGCCGCTGGGTCATCGTGGTTCAGGAGGATCCCGCCGAACAGTTAAGCCCTCTTCTTAGCGCCCGCCTCCTGGGGCTGGTCATCGGCCTGTTTGGCATCGCCCTCATCGTCACCGGTGCCTGGTTCAGCAGCCAGGCCATGATGCGGGAACTCTTGGAGATGGAGCGCAAAAAAGCCGCCAGCGAGCATATGGCCATCCAAAGCAGCAAGATGGCGGCCTTGGGAAAGATGGCGGCCGGCATCGCCCACGAAATCAACAATCCCCTGGCGGTCATCGGGGAGAAGGCGGGCTGGATCAAGGACCTCCTCAAGGAGGAGGACATCTCCAAGAGCCCCAATTTCCAGGAATTCGCCGACGCGGTGGCCAAAATCGAGTATCATGTGCTCCGGGCCAAGAAAATCACCCATCGCCTCTTAAGTTTCGGGCGGCGCATGGAGCCGGTCAAAGAGCAGGTGGACGTCAACCAGGTGCTGGATGAGACCATCGACTTCCTGGAAAATGAGGCCCGTTATCGCTCCATTGACATCCAGACGGACCTGGCCCCGGATCTGCCCACCATTACCAGCGATGCCTCCCAGTTGCAGCAGGTGTTTTTGAACATCATCAACAATGCCATTGACGCCATCGGCAAAAACGGCCTCATTCAGATCAAGACCCGTTATATGCCCAAACATGCCCAGATCGCCATTGAAATCAGCGACAACGGTCCGGGCATTCCCAAGGAATATCTGGACAAAATCTTTGACCCCTTTTTCACCACCAAAGAGGTGGGCAAGGGCACGGGGTTGGGACTTTCCATCTCTTACAGCATCGTGGAGAATCTGGGGGGACGCATGATGGTGGCCAGCCAGGAGGGCGAGGGCACCACCTTCACCATCTACCTCCCGGCAAAATGAGGCGGGCAGGTTCTCCGGTGGCATCTGGTGCCCCTGGAGGAGCAACCGGCCGGCCACGCCGGGCGGCAGGCGAGGCGGATCATGGAAAGATTCAAGGTTCTGGTGGTGGATGATGAAGATGATTTCCGGGAGACCATCGTCAAGCGGCTCCGGGGCCGCAACCTGGACACCACCGGGGTTGCCAGCGGCGAAGAGGCGCTGAAAGTCATGGCTCAGGAGAGCTTCGATGTGGTGGTGCTGGATGTGCGCATGCCCGGCATGGACGGCATCGAGGCCTTGAAAGAAATGAAAAAGCGCTGGCCTTTGACCGAGGTCATCATGCTCACCGGCCACGCCTCGGTGGAGTCCGGCATCCAGGGCATGCAGTTGGGGGCCTTCGATTACGTCATGAAGCCGGTCCCCCTGGATGAACTGCTGGACAAGATGCGGCAGGCCTATGAGCGCAAGAAGATTCAGGAGGGGAAATTTTAACCCCAGACGTCCCAGGGCCGGGAGGCCCTTGAGGACCCAGGACCGCACCCATGTCGCCCAGCCGTTCCCCCGGGGCCGAGCGCTGGTGGCTGCCGTGGCTGGCGCCCACCCTGACCCTTTTGGCCGGGCTGCTCTGCTGGTGGGGGGGATATTGGCTCTGCGGGGTGGCCGCCGTGGGGCTCAGCGCCCTGGGATTCTATGGGGTCCACACCCTCAGCGTCCGGCTCACTCAGGCGGAAAATTCCCGCCAGCTCATGGACGAGCGCCTGCTCACCACCCAGAAGCTGGCGGCCATCGGGGAGCTGGCGGCGGGGATTTCCCATGAAATCAACAACCCCCTGGCCATCATCCGGCAGGAGGCGGAATGGCTGGAAGAACTCCTGAAAGGCGCCCGCTTCCAGGACCAGGCCCAGCTGCTGGAATTCCGGGAATCCCTTAAAGAAATTGTCCTGGCAGTGGAGCGGGCCCGGGAGGTCACCGGCAAGGTCCTGGAGCTGGCCCGGGAACGCCAGCCGGTCATCCAGAAGCTGGACCTCAACCGCCTCCTGGAGGATATGGCCCGGTTGGTGGAGCACGAAGCCAGAAAGAAAAATATCGTCATCGAGCGGCGGTTGGCGCCGGACCTGCCGCCCTTGGAGTCGGACGGGCCGCTCTTGCGCCAGGCGGTGCTCAACCTCCTCACCAATGCCTATCAGGCCATTGAGGGGGGCGGCACCATCACCATCACCAGCAGTTGGGCCGGCCCGGACCATGTGAAGATCGCCATCCGGGACACCGGCGTGGGCATTCCCCCGGAGATGCTGGACAAGATCTTTCTGCCTTTTTACACCACCAAACCGCCGGGCACCGGCACCGGCCTGGGCCTGGCCATCACCCAGACCATCATCCACCGGCTGGGAGGCACCATCAGCGTGGCCAGCCAGCCGAAACACGGCACCACCTTTACCATCGTGCTCCCCTTGAGCTGGGAGCCGCAGGAACAGAAGGCATGAATAACGCAATCCGGGTCCTGGTGGTGGATGATGAGGCCCGCTTCCGCACCACGTTGGCCAAGATGCTGCGCTCCCGGGGGTTGGTGGTGGAGGCGGTGGGAAGCGGCGAGGAATGCCTGACGGAACTGGATGACCGCCCTTATGATGTGGTGCTCCTGGACATTCGCATGCCCGGCCTGGGCGGTCTCGAGACCCTGCGCCTCCTGAAGGAGCGGCATCCGGAGGTGGAGGTGGTGATGCTCAGCGGCCACGCCAATCTGGATACCGCCATTGAGCTTTTGAAACTGGGGGCTTACGACTATCTGGTGAAGCCCTGCCCCCTGGAAGAGGTCCTGCTGAAGATTGAGAACGCCTTTGAAAAGAAGCAGGAACTGGAGCGCATCAAGGCCCAGGCCGCCCGCCGGGGGGAGACCGGGGACTGAGCGGCTTCAGGTCTCCGGGCCGGTGGGGGCTTCCGTCGGAGGCCGGAAAAGCTCCGGCTCCAGAGAGTAATTGCCTGCCAGAAAATTGCTCGCCACCAGCTCCACGCTCGCCTCGCTGGCCATGAGCATGTCCATCTGCCGGGTGTAGATGAGCAGGCGGCCCAGCTCCTCCAGCTTTTCCTGAATTACGCTGCAGTCATACTTGGCCAGGCGGGCGTCCAGGCGGTCTCCCGTCACCTCCACGGTGAAATGCAGGGCCCTGAGGATGCGGGCGATGGCCCGGATGCGGCGCTGCCGGCGTTCCTCGTCCGCCGCCCCCCCTTTAAAAGCGAAGGTGATGTAGTTCTTGTTGAGGGTGGCCCCGCAGTAGGCGTCCAGGACGCTGAAGTGATACCCCACCCGGGAGCTGAAATTCATATACTTGTCGGAAATGATGGCGTAGGACTTTTCGCCGAAGCGGTCGTCCAGGGGCGGCGCCGACAGCCACTGCTCCCGCATCACCGACAGGAGCCCGGAGAACTCCACCGGACGGGGCTCCAGGGCCTTGAGGCGGGGATCCAGCATGCCCCGGAGGAGGGCGGCGAAGGGCACGGAGATCACCTCCTCGGGGGTCACCCGATTGCTGGCGGTTTCCCGCCGGCGCAATCCCCCTCCCAGGTCGATGAGATACAGGTCCAAGGGCAGAGGCGCCTCCAGCTTCAGGGCGCCGGTGCCCCGTTCCGCCGCCAGATCGCTGATCTGGAACATCTCCCGATAGGAGTATTCATGCACCAGCCGGGCTATATCGTGCAGGGTGCGACAGTGGGCCGGGGCAAAGGTCTCGGCCCGGGGATCCAACAGGTTCAGGGGCACGATCAAGTCCGCCACCCGGCGCAGCACCTGGTAGATGGGGGTGTCCTGCATGTGGGGGCGGCGTTCCTCCCTAAGGGCGAGAAGCTCCGGCACCCGGCCTAGGTAGACCCGGCCGGTGAGGGCATCCACGGTGACCTCCTGGCCCGGCGGCAGGTCCCGGGTCGCGGTCTTGGTGTCCAGGAGACTGGGGACCCCGAATTCCCGGGCCACCACCGCCATATGGCCGGCCACACTGCCGTGGTCGGTGATCACCGCCTGGGCCCTGGCCATGACCACCACAAACTTGGGGGAGGACTGCCGGGCCACCAGCACCCCGCCCTCGGGGAAGTGCAGGAGGTCCTCGTCCGTCTCCACCCGGACCACCGGCCCCACCCCCACTCCAGGGCAGGCGATCTGGCCGCCCTCCAGGAGCACCGTGGCCCCTGGGATGGGCGGGCTCTCCGCCGCCGCCCCCACCCGGGCCTGCACCTTCAGGGGCCGGGTTTGCAGGATAAAGAGGCGCCCTTGCTCATCCAGGGCCCACTCAACATCCTGGGGCCCCTGGTAGTGCTCCTCCAGGCGGATGGCCCAGGAGGCCAGGGTGCGGACCTGCTCCTCGGTGAGGCAGGGGGCGGCCTGGCGCTCCGGCGGCACCGCCTCCTCCTTAAGCCCGCCCTCGGGCGCAGCCGCCAAAGCCACCGGTTTCACCGCGATCTCCTGCTTGACCACCGGCAGCTCCGGCTCTTTGGCCACCACAAAGGTGTCGGGGGACAGGGTGCCGTCCACGGCATAGGGCCCCAGACCCCAGACCCCCACAATCACCACCCGGTCCTGGAGGGGGTCAAAGGGGTGCCGGGAGTACATGACGCCGCTGGCCCGAGCCGGCACCATGGCCAGGCAGCACACCGCCATGGCCGCGTCCTCGTCCCGGATACCCTGATAGAGCCGATATGTGACGGCCCGAGGAGTGAAGAGGCTGGCCACCACCTCCCGCCAGGCCGCCGCCAGGCGCTCCGGAGGCTCATTTAAGCAGGTGAGGTATTGGCCGGCAAAGGAGAGCTCGCTGTCCTCCCCCAGGGCGCTGGAGCGCAGGGAGACCCGGGGCTGCCCGCCCACCTCCCGGGCCAGTTCCCGGTAGGCCTCCTCCAGGGCGCCGGTGAGGTCGGCCGGGAGCGGCGCCGTCAGGAGGAGCTCCCGGATGGAGCGGCAGGCCTCTTCGATGCTTTCGGGGTCCTGGGGGTCAATCTCCATTTTGCGCTTGTTGATCTCATCCCACAGGTCCTGGTGCTCGAGGAAACGGTGAAAGGCCCGGGTGGTGATGGCAAACCCGGGGGGCACCGGCAGACCCACCCGGTTTTTCACCTCCCCCAGGTTGGCGCTTTTCCCCCCCACCCAATCCACCTGGTCCCGGGTGACGGCGGCCAAAGGCAGGGTGTAGGCCGGGGCCTCCTCTTCCCGGCTGGGCCCCAGCTCCGCCTTGATGGCTTCGTGGATCCGGTCCAGGATGGGATAGAGCATGGGATACTTGTGGCCGGAGAGGACGTCCAGGCTCTTGATCATCCGAAAGGCGTGGAAGGCCGCCCGGCTGGCCCGGGAGCGGATGTAGGACATGCCAAAGACCTGGTGCCCTTTCAGCTTTTCCTCCAGGTCGGAGATGATGGCCAATATCTGGGAGTTGGAGTCCAGCAGGTCCCGAAAGCAGGTGTATTTGAAGCGAAAGACCTCGGAGACATCCCGGACCGGCTGGCGCCGGGCCTTCCACCAGCGGTAAATGTTGCGGAAGAGATTGAGAGTCTCCACCATGGCCACTCGCCTCTGCTTTCACATTGTATACCATTTTTATCCTCACGGCTGGTGTCGCCTTGTCATCTGCCGCGCTCCCCAAACTTTTACACCCTGTAAAAAATCTTGACAGCTTTTCCCCCTCCAGCCGGAGACCCCGGCCCGGTTGCCCTTTTCTGGCCTGAGGTCTGGCCGGGCCGTCGCTGGCACGGCCATTGCCTTAGGAAGGAGCAGCAGGAATTTGCCAAAAGGAGGTGGGTATGAAGGTCTTGGTTCCCGTGGACGGCTCGCAGGCGTCCCTGGATGCCGCCCGCCGGGCGGCGGAAATGGCGGAGAAGGAAGGCGCCCAGGTGACCCTGATGACCGTGGCTTATTTCGTCCAGGACATCCTCGCCGAGATGCCTCCCAACATCCAGGACAAGCTGGAGCGGGAGGGCCAAAGGATCCTGGAGCAGGCCAAGGAGGTCTTCACCGGCAAAAACCTTCCGGTGGAGACGGTGCTGGAGGTGGGCACCGTACCGGCCAACAACATCATCCGCAAAGCCCGGGAGGGCAATTTCGACCGCATCATCATGGGGGCCACCGGCAAGACCGGGCTGGACCAGACCCTGCTGGGCAGCACCGCCGCCAAGGTGGTGGCCCAGGCCCCCTGTGAAGTGGTGGTGGTGCGGTGATTTTCTGTGACAGGAGGAGAAAAGACATGCAGCGTCTGAGAAGGATTCTGGCCGGGGCGGCCCTGTGGGTGGGGCTGCTGCCGGGCTTGGCGTGGGCCGCGGGCGAAAAGGCCGCGCCCCTGGTGATTGTGGCCGACACCCGCAAACTCTCGGGCTGGGCCGCGTATTGGGCCAACCTATACAATGAAAGCCACTTCTACTTCACCTTGGCCACCGTCATCATCATCCCGGTTATCGGGCTGATCTTCGGAGTGCTGGCCGACCTCATCATGGGCCACATCGGCATTGACCTGAAATCCCGGGAGCTGGCGGAGCATTGATCTTCGCTAAGGTCGTCAGGAGGAACATCATATGGATTTCTTTTATGTTCTCATGCCCATTGCAGGGGTGAAGATCTTCTGGCCGGGGCTCATCATCCTGGGTCTCGGCGTGGGGATCATCGGCGGCTTCTTCGGCATGGGGGGCGCCTGGATGGTGACCCCGGGCCTTAACATCCTGGGCTTCCCCATGGCCTTCGCCATCGGCACCGACATCGCCCACATGGCGGGCAAATCCCTCATCTCCACCATGCGCCATGGCAAGTTCGGCAATGTGGATTACAAGCTGGGCATCGTCATGCTGGTGGGCACCGTGATCGGTTTTGAGGTGGGCGCCCAGATGGTCATGTGGCTGGAGCGCATCGGCCAGGTGGAGAAATATGTGCGCTATCTCTATCTCATCCTTCTGGCCCTCATCGCCTGGATGGTCTTTGCCGATGTGGCCAAGCGGAAGCGCAAGGAGCGGGAGGCGGCGGCCAAAGGCGTGACGGTGGACAAACTGGCCACCGGCATTGAGTGGCACAAGGCCATTCATCGCATCAAGATCCCGCCCATGGTGCATTTCAAAGAGGCCCAGATCTACATCTCCTTCTGGATGCCGGTCCTGGTGAGCTTCGCCACCGGCTGGCTGGCGGGGATTCTGGGCATCGGCGGCGGTCTCATCCGCATGCCCGCCCTCATCTACTTCATCGGCTGCCCCACCCACGTGGCGGTGGGCACCGACCTCTTTGAGGTGATGATCTCCGGCCTGTATGGCACCGCCACCTATACCTACAAGGGGCGCACGGAGCTGGTGGCCGCCATCATCATGCTCATCGGCGCCTCGGTGGGGGCCCAGATCGGCACCGTGGCCACCAAGTACATCAAAGGCTACGGCATCCGCATTGCCTTCGGCCTGGCGGTGGTGGGCTGCGGCATCTCCATCCTGTTGAAGCTCATGGCCAAGTGGTTCCCGAACCAGGCCGCCCTGTATGACAATGCCGCCACGGTGCTTATCCTCGGCCTGGTGGCAGCCATGTCTCTCTACATCTTTGTGCGCATGGTTCAGGGAGCCCGGCAGGAAATCGCCATGAAAAAGGCGGCCGGGAAGTGATGAGATCCTTTCAGCTAGACAAGGAGAACAGTCCGATGAGGAAACGCACGTACTGGTGGCTTCTGCCCGCCCTCCTTCTCATCCTGGTCTGCGGCTGTGAGCTGGGCCAGGTGGACCAGGGCCGGGTTATCGCCTTCGACCCGCAAAAAGGGATCGTCACGCTCATTCAGGACAAGAGGGCAGAGCCGGGCAACCCGGACTACAACACTCTGCCGCCCCACACCTACAAGATCCCTGATGATCCGGCGGAAATGGGGCCGGTGCCGGTGGCCGGCAAACGACTCAAACTGGATGTCCAGGCCAAGGAGATCGTGATCTTTGACGACGCCACCCAAAACTTCAAGACCATCCCCTTCACCATCATTGACATGCGGACGGGGATCGGCCGGGATCATCCCCTGGTGAAGGGCAAGACCTTCCCCATCATCGACCGGGAGAAGAAGACCATCACCGAATACTCCTCCAGGCAACGGTTGCTCATCACCTTCACGGTGGCGGATGAATATTTCAATCTGCCCCCGGAGACCTGGGAGGCCGGAGACGAGGTGCGCATCTACTACAAGGAGCCGGGCAAGGCTCTGAGGCTGATGAACATCACCCGCACCGACATCTACAAGAAGTAACCTCCTGACATGGTGGGGAGGGGGCACTTTCAGTGCCCTCCCCCGCCTCTCCTGTGCTACAATGTGTAACACCGCATTGCGGCGGCCACCTGAAATGGACGGCAAGAATCAGCAACGTCGCTCATGACTCTGACCCAGGCCCACTTCCTGCGCACCTGGCTGGGACGGTTCGGCGCCCTGTGCTGCCTGCTGGCCCTGGCCGCGGTGCTGGACGGCATCATCACCAAGTTCCGGGAGCCCTTTAACGTCCTGGCAGTCCTCCCCGGCGAGTCCCCGGCCATCAACGGCCCCACCGCGGAGCAGGTGAAGACGCCGGCGGACCTGGAGTGGCTGGCGGACTCCCCGGAGATCACCCTCCAGGTGGAAAAGATCCACTCCGGTTATTTTCTGGGGGGGAGGATGTGGCAGGGCACCCTCCAGGTGGGCCGGGGGATTGCCCCGGGAAAGCACGTCCTGGCGGTGCGGCCCCGGCCTTTGGACCCGGCCACCCCTACGGAAGCGGTGCTTTTCCGCATCAATGTCTACGCCACGGAGGCGGACCGGGCCGCGGCCTCCCTGTCTATGGTGGAGCGGCTCCTGGGGATCTCGCCCTGGTGGGCGGCGCTCCTTCCCCTTCCCGGCATCCTGCTGGCCTTCGGCCTCACCTTCCTCCTCTCCTGGCGCATTGACAGCCTGATGGCAGAGGAGGGCAAGAGCGAAATCTACCGGGTGACCCGCAAAGAGGGGTATCTGGAAGTGGGTTTCGGCCTGGGCACGGCCCACGGGGTCCGCGCCGGGGATCTTCTGCCGGTGTATGACCTGGAGGGACGGCAGACCGCCACGGTGGAGGTCCAGGAGGCCACCGCCACCGATGCCGTGGGCCGGGTGGGAGCCGGGGAGTTGGTGCAGCCCGGCTTTGTGGTCCACCGGACCCGGCAGGCGCGGGAAAAACAGCCTCTGGGCCTGGCCTCCGCCTCGTGACCCCAGGCTTTTAACGGGCGCCCGCGGGCGGCGCCGCCGCAGAAAGGCAGCCATGGGCGGCTTTCTGACACGCCTGAAAAAACTCTTCTCCCGCCCCCCGGCCAAGCCGCCGGCCGCCGCCATGGAGGACCTGCGGCGCCTCTTCCGGGCCAAGTTCCATGCCTTCAAGGTCCTTTTGAACGCCAACAACACCGCCCTGGCCCTGATGGCGGAGATGGAGACCACCCTCCACGGCCAGCGCAGTTTCGGCATGACCTTTGTCCGGGGCCATGCCACCGCCGTCTGCGTCAACGTCTATAACATCATCCGCTCCCTCAATGATCTGGCCGGCAACAAATATGCCGCCTTGTACCCGGTGTTTGAGGATCTGCGGGAGAAGATCGAGGCAGTCCTGAACCGGGAAAGCCCCCCCGCCATCCAGGAGCTGGTGCTGCCCCTGGAGCAGGTGAGCAAGGAGATGGCTGATGGCGTGGGCAGCAAGATGGCCAACCTGGGGGAAATCACCCGGGCCCTGCCGGACGTGGCCGTGCCCCCGGGCTTTGTCATCACTGCCGCGGCCTATGATCTCTTCCTGCGGCACAACGGCCTCAAGGAGGAGATCAACCGGCGCCTTCAGGCCATGGAGCAGGAAGGCCTGGATGACCTCTACCGCCTGAGCTCCGAAATCCAGATGGAGATCATCCGGGGCGAGGTGCCCCCGGAGCTGGCCGCCGCCATCCAGGAGGCCTACGACAAGCTGGCGGCCCGCCTGGGACAGGCGCCCAAGGTGGCCATGCGCTCCAGCGCCATCGGGGAAGATGCGGTGGAGACCTCCTTTGCCGGCCAATACCGCTCGGAGCTCAATGTCAGCCCGGACAACCTGCTGTCGGCCTACAAAGAGATTCTGGCCAGCAAATACGCCCTCACCGCCCTCAATTACCGCCTGCACAAGGGCCTTAGGGACGAAGATGTGCCCATGTGCGTGGGCTGCATGGCCATGGTGGCGGCAGCGGCAGGGGGGGTGATGTACAGCCGGGACCCCACGGACATCCGCCGCCGGGTGGTCCTCATCAACAGCGTCCACGGGCTGGCCAAGGCGGTGGTGGACGGCACCGTCACCCCGGATGTCTGGGAGATCGACCCGGACACCTGGACCGTGCGGCGCCGGGAAATCGCCCATAAACCGAGGCGGGCGGTCAGCCTGCCGCAAGAGGGTGTGGTCCTGGAGGACAACCCCGCCGCGGATGAGCCTTCCCTCACTGAAGAGCAGGCCCTCAATCTGGCCCGCCTGGCAGTGCGGCTGGAAGAGTATTTTCAGGCCCCCCAGGACGTGGAGTGGTCCATCGATGCGGCGGGGCAGATTTTTATCCTGCAGAGCCGGCCGCTGCAACAGCTCACGGCCGGCGGCAGCGAGCGGCCGGCCCCGGAAGGCATCACCCATCGGGTCCTCTTCCGGGGCGGGGAGCGCGCCAGCCCGGGGGTGGCTGCGGGTCCCGTCTGTCTCGTCAAAAATAACCTGGACGTGCTGCAGTTCCCGGAAGGGGGGGTGCTGGTGACCGCCTTCGCCCACCCGGCCTGGGCCACCCTCCTGCCCCGGGCGGTGGCGGTGGTCACCGACCGGGGGGGCATCACGGGGCATTTGGCCAATGTGGCCCGGGAATTCCGCATCCCCGCGCTCTTTAACACCTTTGAGGCCACCCGCCTCCTGCCCCCGGGCCTGGAGGTGACGGTGGATGCCGACGGCCACACCATCTACGAAGGCCGGGTGGAGGAGCTCCTGGTCCATGCGGCCCCCAAGAAGGGGGTGATGACCGGCACCCCGGTCTATCAGACCCTGGAAGAGGTCATGACCTACATCACCCCTTTGTATCTCACCGACCCGGAAAGCCCCGCCTTCCGGCCGCAGAACTGCAAAACGCTCCATGACATCACCCGCTTCGCCCATGAAGTGGCGGTGCGGGAGATGTTTAGCATCGAGGAGGACCGGGCCCTCACCCGGCATTTCATCAAACGCCTGAAGACCGATCTGCCCATGGAGTGGCTGGTGCTTAACCTGGAGGACGGCTTCAAGGAGGAGGTGCCGGGCAAGGAGGTCACCCTGGATCAGATCGCCTCCGTCCCCATGCTGGCCCTGTGGGAGGGGATCAGCGCCGTACCCTGGGAAGGCCCGCCCCCGGTGGATACCGGCGGCTTTCTCTCCATCGTCATGGGCGCGGCCACCGACCCCCACCTGGCCACCGCCGGAGAACAGACATTATATGGCAATGTGAACTATTTCATGATTTCTCGCTCTTTCTGCAACCTCACCTCCCGTTTGGGGTTCCACTTCTCCACCGTGGAGGCCCTCACCGGCGACGAGCCCTATGAAAATTACCTGCGCTTTACCTTCAAGGGCGGGGCCGCGGACCAGACCCGGCGGGTGCTTCGGGCCCAGTTTGTGGCCAAAATCTTGGAACATTACGACTTCAAGGTGGAGGTGCGGGAAGACGCCCTTTTTGCCCGCCTGGAGGGGGAGGCCCTGCCCTACATGCTCACCCGGCTCAAGGTCCTGGGCTATGTGACCATCCACACCCGGCAGCTGGACATGATCATGCTCAACCCCGACGAGGTGGCCCGCTACCGGGCCAAAATCCTGGCGGATCTGGAGAGACTCACCCACTCGGGCGCCTCCCTCCCGCAGGGCGGCAGTTCCTCGGACTGACGTCGGATGCGGCTACCAGAAAAGGGGATGGGGGGAAAGGGCTCCAAGCGAGACTGTTGCAGATATCCTCGGGGAAAGGGGGGTAGGGGGAGTGGCTCCCCGCCTTTATCCCGGCCTTATATTTTTTCTTAATATAATCGATGCCTTATGATTCAACAAAGATAGAGGGGAGGATTTGGGTGGTGAGCCACTGCCCCTTTATCCCCTCACAAACCATTTTCGCAGCGGTCTCGAAATAAAAAGCCGCGACCGGCGTCGCGGCTTTTTTTTCCTTCCAGAGTCCAGCTTAGGGACCCAGCCGGGCCAACAGGTCGGGGGAGGGCCCTGAGAGATCCTTCCCCAACACCACCTTCACCTCCAAACCATCGGCAAGCTGGGACTCCTGCAGACGGGCCCGGGGGAAGAAACGGGCGGCCAGTGCCTGGGCCACCCGGGAAGCCTCCGGCCGGTATAGGATCGTGGTCTGCACCATCCCGAAATCGATGTGATTGCCGATGTCGGTGACGGTGAAGCCCTGCCGGGAGAGGAGGGCCCGATAGGCACGGGCGATATTCTTCGTGCCGTTGCCGTTTTTAAGGGAGATGCGGGTGGAGATGAGGTCCGCCGAGGTGAGGGACACCGGCGTCGGCAGGGCCGGCGGTGAAGCTCCTTCAACCTTGGGTGTAGCAGCCACCACAGGGCTTGGGGTGGCGGCCGGCGGCTTCGTCCCTGATGGCTCCGGGGCGGCGGCCGGCGCACTGCTGGCCAGCTCCACGGCCATGGCCCGCAGTTTCGCCAAGCGCTGGTCCACCTTGGCTTCCCGGGCCAACTGATTGCGGCCCAGAATCACCAGCACCGCCGCGCTCCGCGGCAGACTGGCAGCCTCTTTCAGCTCCGCCTGGGGGTAGCAGGTCCGGGCAAGAAGCTGGGCCACCCGCCGGGCCCCGGGCAAATAACTGATGCTGGTCCGCGCCTGCCCGAAGTCCCGGTAGTTTCCCACCTCCGCCACCGTAAAACCTTCCATCTCCAGCCACTCCTGGTGCTTCCGGGCGATCCCCTGACGGCCGTTGCCGTTCAGCAGCACCAGGCGATACTCCAGGAGTTCCTGGCTGGAAGGGGGCGCCTCCCGCTGAGGAGAGGCGGCTTGAACCGCGGTCTTCGGGGATGCGGGCTGAGCCTTCGCCGGGAGGGTTTTGGGCTGGGGCCCCTTTGACGCCACCGTAACTGGCGGGCGCGCCGCCGCCGGGGCTGGTGAGGTTTTCTGGACCGCTGCTGTGGCTTTGGCAGGGGTCGCAGGCAGCGTAGTTTGGGCCGCTTTGGCTTTGGCCTGGGTCACCTGGGGCGACGCCGGTTGAGGAGCAGGGCGAGCTGAGATCACCCGCGGCGCCGGGGCGGTTGTTCTTGTTGTGGACTCCGGCTTGGCTGCCACCTGCGGAGCGGGCTTCGGCAGCGGGGAAGTCGCCGCCGGGGCGGACGGAGCCGCGGCCTGGGCCGGGCTCCCGGAAGCCTCCGGAGTCGCTGTAGCCGGGACCTTGGTTGTCGCCGTCGCTGGAGCCGGGGGAACCGGCTGAGCAGCAGCCCTGGTAACCGCAGAGGTCCCGCCGCCCGGAGGTGGTGACGCGGCAGGCGCTGCCGCCTGCGGGGTTCTCGCCGGGGTGGGCTGAGCGGCCTGGGCCTCTTTTACCGGCGGGGACGCAGGCGGTGGGCTGACCTCGGGCGGGCGAGGCGCGGCGACCGGAGGCTGAACCTGAGGCTTCGGAGCCGCCACCGGAGCCGGCGGGACGGCCGGCGCTGAGGAGGAAGCAGCCGCCGGAGCCGGCGCAGAAGGTGCGGCTACCGGGGCCGGCGGCGATTCAGGCCGGCGGGCGGTCTGCACCGGGGCCTTCTCCCCCACCCCGGCCACGGCCTGGGCCAGAAGCTCCCGGGCCACCTGCTCCCCTTCCCTCTCCTGCCACAGGGTCAGGGCTTCAGCCTGGCGCCCTTGCCGCACCAGCAACAGGCCCAGATTGTTCCGGGCCTGACGGTTTGCCGGGTCCAGCTTCACCGCCTCCCTCAGGCAGGATTCGGCCTTATGCCACTGCCCGGACTGGTAATAGGAAAAACCCAGATTGTTCCTGAGGGCCGCATGCCGGGGATTTTTGGCCAGAGCCGCTTCATAGAGGGCCTGGGCCCGGGGATAATCCCCCAGATCCTCATAGCATTGGGCCAGGGCATCCACTATCTTCAGATTGCCCGGGTCCCGCTGCAAGGCCTCTTCCAGTTCCTTGACCGCCAGGTGGCTGCGGCCCAGGCTCCTTAAGATGCTGGCATTGTTGAGCAGGCGGGAGGTTTCGGAGGACGGCGGCCGCACCGTCTGGGCGAATTGCCGCACCATTTTGGGGCCGGAGGACCTGCGACTCAGCGGCGAGCTGCTGCAGGCCACCACCAAGGCGGCCAAGGCCAGACATCCCAGGCTGAGGCACAGGACCGCCCGGCTTGGCCTTCCCCCTCGTGCCTGAGGCCTGGGAGCATGATCCTTGCGATTCATCTCTCCCTCCCTTTGGGGACCCTTTGCCCCCTCCACCAGGTCGGCGGGTGAGGGGCGGCCATCCACGGAGGCGGAGGCCTGAGGCCTGAATCTCCGCCTCCGTCATCCCCGCCAGCACCGGTTTGTTACTATCTCGCGGTGCCGGTGGTGAGCTGCATCACGGGTCGGCCTTCCTCCGCCTTGAAGCTCTTTTCGTATTTGCCCAGCAAATTGGCGCTGGAAGCCGGGTCCAGGCCTGCGGCAGGCGTATTCACCTGACCGGCCCGGGGGTTGACAAACTGGCCCACCATGTTGTTGGTCACCGCGCGGCCGTAATCCTGCTCCAGGTATTCGGTGTTCACCGAGCAGGCGGACAAGAGCCCCAAGGCCACCAGGGCCACCAGACCTGCGAGTGTCAAGCGCCTGAGAGTCATGTTCTCCCCCTATTCCACCTGCTGCCGCCCAAAGCCCGGCGGTGTGGTCTGGCCGCCTGCGGCCGGTGCTTTCGCCTTGGACTCCCCTTGCTGCCACCCCAGGAGATAGAACTCCAGGTCGCTGGGTTCCACAAATTTTTCCGTGGGCAGCTTGGCCTGGGTGGTGATGGGCTTCACCAGATGGGGCGTCACCAGGAAGACCAGCTCCGTCTCATTTTTCTGATATTCCTGGGAGCGGAAGAGCAGGCCCAGGATGGGGATCTCCCCCAGCACGGGGAAGCGGCTGGCCGCGGTGCGATGGGAATCGGAGATCAGCCCGGCGATGGCAAAGGTCTGGCCGTCCTGCACTTCCACATGGGAGGACAGCCGCCTGACCCGAATGCCCGGCACGGCAAAACCACCGGCGGTCAGGGCCACCCCGGCGGAGAAGTCCAGCTCGCTCACTTCCGGGGCCACCTTCAGGGCGATGCGGTTCTCCTCCAGCACCGTGGGCGTGAACACCAGCCCCACGCCGAACTTCTTCCATTCGATGGTGATGGTCTGGAACTGCTGGGGCACCGGCACCGGAAATTCGCCGCCCGCCAGGAAGCTGGCTTCCTGGCCGCTGGTGGTCACCAGGTTGGGCTCCGCCAGCAGCCGGCCCAGACGCTGTTCCTTTAAGGCATCAAAGAAGACGGTCCAGAGATAGCTCCCCGTCTTCCAGCCGGCAATGGCGTTGATGGTCTGCCCGATGGTCTGGGTGAAGTTGGTGCCCCCGAAGGTCCGGGTGAGATCGGTGACCGTGGTGAGGTTGCCGATGGTGCTGATGCCGAAGGCATTGCCGCTTCTGTCGATGATGTTGAAGTTGATCCCCAGGCGGCGGCCGATGTTGCGGTTGATCTCCGCCACCCGCACCTCCACCAGCACCTGCTGCACGCCCCCCACGTGCAGGAGGTTGACCACCCGCTCCTTCTTGTTGCCCACAAAGGGCAGGGCCAGGCTCACCGCGGTCTGCTGGGCCAAGGGGCCGGAGACCTCGCCGGAGAGCACGATGGACTCATCCGCGGCCTGCACCGCGATCTTTTCCTTGGGCAGGACTTGGGCCAGCTTCTCCTTGAGGAGGCTGACATCCGCCTCCACCGTCACCCGGGCGCTGGTGAAGCGGCTGCCGCCCCAGAGGCTCAGGTTGGTGACCCCGGGAGACAGGCCGTTGATATAGATTTCCCGTGGGCTGGTGAGGATGATGTCCGCCACCTCCGGGTCCGCCACGCTCACCCGGGTGATGGCAAAGGGCGTCCGCAGGACCTTGGACTGCCCCACCTTCAGTTTCAGGGTCTGCGTCAGCTCCTGATCCTTGATGCGCAGTTGCGCCCCCTCGGCGGGACCTCCTCCGAGACCCGCCACCAGCGCGGCCGTCAGCAGGACCAGCAGGAGGCTCCCCGCCACTCCTGCCCCTCGCATGCGTCTCAACCTTACCATCATTCCCCCCTCAATCCCGGTTTGCGCCGCCACGGCCAAACCTCTGTCACCAGACTCTCCCTTCCCCTCTGTAAGACCGGTGGGAGTCCCCCTTGCTGTCTCAACGGGTGGACATCCCAATTTCTTTAATCTCTCTCCTAACTTTTTC
Organism: Desulfobaccales bacterium; assembly: GCA_037481655.1. Taxonomy (NCBI): domain Bacteria; kingdom Pseudomonadati; phylum Thermodesulfobacteriota; class Desulfobaccia; order Desulfobaccales; species Desulfobaccales bacterium. The sequence continues at coordinate 127,031 of JBBFLF010000004.1, forward strand.
CCCCACCTGTGGAAATTTTTTCCACAAAAATCCAGCCCTTGCCCAAACTGTCAGCTCTGCCTTTATCCCATCAGCGGGGCGGTCCTGCCAACCGGCTTGGCTCCACCCCCAACCTTCGGTAATCGCTGCAGAATCCCGAGCGCAGACTTTTGGTACAGATTCCCACCTGCGAATGTTAAAAGGATTCTGAAAATATGTAAATAAATTTTTTTTCAGGCCGCAAAAATCGACCGGTTGCCCATAACAGAGGCACTCCGGGCCCAGGACAAAACAGGTCTTTGTAAGGCCCTTCCTCCTGCCGGCCGAAGAATCAGCCCGGCAGCTCTGACGTGCAATGCGGGCAGCGTACCGCCTTCACAGGAATGTTGCTGATACAGAAAGGGCACTCCTTGGTGGTGGGGTCCGGCGGCGGCGCCTGCTTCTTCAGGCGGTTCATACCCTTGACCACCAGAAACACCGAAAAGGCCACGATGAGAAAGCTGATCACGGTGTTGATGAAAAGACCGACATTCAACGTCACCGCGCCTGCCTGTTTGGCTGCCGCCACGGAGACATAGGGCCCGGCCACCTTCCCCTCCCTGAGCACCACAAAGAGGTTGGAAAAGTCCACGTTCCCCAACAGCAGGCCGATGGGGGGCATGAGGATGTCATCCACCAGTGACTTGACAATGGTCCCGAAGGCGGCGCCGATGATGATGCCCACGGCCATGTCCACCACGTTGCCTTTGAGGGCGAATTCCTTGAACTCCTTCAGCATGGTATCCTCCCGTATCGAGGTATCAGGGGCAAAGGGCCGGAAAATTTCTTCCCTCCACGGGTTTCAGCCGGGGAGGCAGGCTCCCGGAAGCCGGCAGGGCAGTTCCTCCCCCGCAAATTTGTTAAGACTCGCCGTCTGAATCGCTTTTCCTGGTCCAGAGTAGCAGAATCACCGGGGAAAGGGGAAAAAAGTTGCCGGCTCCCCCACAGTTTTCATTCCTGCAGCCTGAGAAGGAAGGAAGGGGCCAAAGCAAGGGGGCGGAGTATTCCTCCGCCCCCTCTTCACCCCGCCATTTCCCGTTATTCGGGGGTCTGGGGAGATTACGGCTTGTAATACATCAGGCCCCGGGCGAAAGACCGCACCGCCTCCTCCAGGCGGCGTTGCTCCTCCGGGGGCATGGGGGTGAAGTTCCGGGCCGCGGCGAGAAGTTCCTCCACCTGGGAGATGTCGTCGGCGCCGATGACCACCACATCCACCGGCTGGCTGAGGGCATAGCGGACAAAGTCCCGGATGGGGGCCACTCCCAACTGCTCCACCAGGCCCCGGGCCAGGACCTTCATGCCGATGACCCCCAGCCCCCGCGCCCGGGCCTCCCCGGCCAAAGGAAGGAAGCTGCGGTCGGCGGGTTCCGCCGGGTTGACGGGCAATAGCACCGTGTCGAAGGGAAACAGATCCAGGGCCCGGCGCAAGATTCCCGGGTCATGGTGTCCCGTCACCCCGAGGAAACGGGCGTAGCCCCGCTCCTTGGCCCAGCGGAAGGCCTCCAGGGCCCCGCCGGGCGCGGTCAGGGCGGCCAGGTCCTGGGCGGTGCGCACATCGTGCACCTGCCAGAGGTCCAGATAATCCGTATCCAGGTGGCGCAGGGTGACGGCCAGGTGGTTTTCCGCTTCCTTGCGGCTGCGGCCGTGGGATTTGCTGGTGAGGAAGACCTCCCGCCGCCGCCCTTTGAGCCCCCGGCCCAGATAGGCTTCGCTGCCGGAGTAGGCCCGGGCCGACTCAAAATAGCGGATGCCGCCGGCAAAGGCGGCCTCTATCACCGCCTGGGCCTCCGCCTCATAACCGAAGGTGCGCAGCACCCCTTCGCCCCCCAGCCCCAGGCGGGTGACGCTCACCCCGGTGGAGCCCAACATGCACGTCGGCAGGGTCATGGCCGTCTCCTTTTCCTCTCCGGCAGATTTGAGGGGCGGCAATCCTCGGATCACGGGTCGCAGGCCCCGAAGAAGCCTTCCTGTGTCATAATAGTAAGAAGGAAACTGCGGATGTAAAGGCGGGCCGCCGCCGGCCGGCGGTGCCACCCGGCCCCTTAAGCCCCTGATGGAAAAACCGTCCCCCTACCCTGTCCTGACAGCGCTCCTGCCCCAGGTCCCCCGCAAGCCCGGCGTCTACCTGTTCAAGGACGCGGGTGGCCGGGTGCTGTATGTGGGGAAGGCCGCCAACCTGCGTCACCGCCTGGGTTCCTATCTCAAGGCCCCGGAGCAGCACGACCCCAAGACCGCCCTGATGCTCAAAAAAATCCGGGAGGTGCAGTATCTCCTCACCGCCACCGAGCGTGAGGCCCTCATTCTGGAGCGCAACCTCATCAAGGAGCACCGGCCCCGCTACAACATTGAGCTCAGGGATGACAAGAACTTTCTCTGCCTCCGGCTGGACCTGAAGGAGGACTTTCCCGCCCTGCGCTTTGTCCGCCGCTTTGCTCCGGATGGGGCCCTTTATTTCGGGCCTTATGCCCATGCCGCCCAGGCCCGGGAGACGGTCCGGCTGATGAAGCAGGTCTTCGGGATCAGGACCTGCAAGGGAAGCCGCCTGGTGCCCCGGTCCCGGCCCTGCCTCAATGCCCAGGTGGGACGCTGCCTCGGCCCCTGCGCCGGGTTGGTGAGCCGGGAGGACTACCGCCGGGCGGTGCTTCAGGCGGTGCAGTTCCTCAAGGGCCGGGGACGGAGCCTCCTGGCCGGCCTGAAGCGGGAGATGGCCGCGGCCGCCCAAGCCCTGGAGTTTGAAAAGGCGGCGCGCCTCAGGGACCGCATCGAAGCGGTGCGCCAGACCCTGGAGCGCCAGGGCATGGCCCGCCCCCACTTTAAGGATCAGGACGTTTTGGGAGTGGCCCGGGAGGGCAGCCGGGGCCTCATTTTGGTGCTCCTGGTGCGCCAGGGCCTGGTGGTGGGGAGCCAGGAGTATTACTTCCCCGACCTGCTGCCGGACCTGGATTTGCTGGGGGATTTCCTCAAGCAGTATTACCGGGAGGGCAGGCCGCTCCCCGACGAGATCCTGCTTCCCCAGGACATTCCCGACCGCCGGCTCCTGGCCCAGGTGCTGAGCGAGCAACGGGGGCGGCCGGTCAGGCTGCTGGCGGTGCCGGGGTTCACCACGCCGGGGCCCTCCCCTGCCCTTTCTCCGGCCCCTGCCCCTGTCGGCCCGGCCTCTGTTACCGCGGCTGACGACTACCGGCGCCTCGTGGCCCTGGCCCAGGAAAACGCCCAGGCTGCGCTGGAGCGCCGTCTCCGGGTTCCCCTCCCCCCCGACGCCCTGGCGGACCTCCAACAGCGCCTGGGACTGCCGGCTCCGCCCCGAAAACTGGCCTGCCTGGACATCTCCACCTTACAGGGCGCCCAGCCGGTGGGGGCCCTGGTCACCTTCACCGACGGCGCCCCGGACAAGAAAGGCTACCGGCGTTTCCGCATCCGGGAGGTGGCGGGTCAGGACGATTATGCCATGCTGGCGGAGGTGGTGAGGCGCCACTTTGGCAAGGAGGAAGCGGACCTGCCGGATCTGCTGGTGGTGGACGGCGGCAAGGGTCAGTTGCAGGCGGTCATGGCCGCCTTAGCGGAGGTGGACCGCCGAGACCTCCCGGTGGTGGCCCTGGCCAAGGAGGGCACCGCCGCCGACGGCCGGCCGGTCAGGGACCGTCTCTTCCTGCCGGGCCGCAAGAACCCCAAATTCCTGCCGGCGGACTCCCCCGGGTGGCTCCTGCTGTTGCGCCTGCGGGACGAGGCCCACCGCTTTGCCGTCACCCACCATCGCCGCCGGGCCCGCCGGGAGCTGCTGGACTCCCACTTAACCCAGATACCTGGAATCGGCCCGGCGCGCCGTCGGGTCCTGCTCTCCCGCTTTGCCAGCTTGGCGGAGCTTCAGGCCGCGGGAGTGGCAGAACTGGCGGCACTGCCCGGCTTCACCCGGCCGGTGGCGGAGCGCCTGCACGCCTGGCTCCAGGGGAAGCGGACCTTGGGTGAGGAAATTGGCGAGAGGGGGGACTTGCTTACCCCCTGATAAGGGGGTGGGGGGTGGGAGATGGGGCCGGGAGTTCTGACCCCTGGCCCCCTCTCCCACGAAACTCGAACCAGGCCGGCCTCAGCGGGGCGGGGCGCCCAAGACCTGGGCCAGGGCACCGGATTCCACCTGCTCCTGGGTGAGGCCGAAACGCCGGTCCCGATGCTGGTAATCCCACAGGGCCTGATGAAATTCCGCTTCCCGGAAGTCCGGCCAATAGGTGTCGGTGAAGTAAAGCTCGGTGTAGGCGGACTGCCAGAGGAGGAAGTTGCTGAGGCGGTATTCGCCGCTGGTGCGGATGAGGAGATCCGGGTCCGGCAGCCCGGCGGTGTAAAGGGCGCCGGAAAAGTGGCTGGCGTCGATCTCCTCGGGGGAGAGGCGCCCCGCCTGCACTTCCCGGGCCAAGGCCTGGACCGCCTGGAGGATTTCGCTGCGGCCGCCGTAGCTCAAGGCCAGGGTGAGGACCATGCCGTTGCCGCTTTGGGTGGCTTCCCGGGTGCGCCGGAGCTCCTCCTGGACGTCGGCGGGGAGACGGGCCAGGTTGCCGATGGCATTGAAGACGATGCCGTTTTCCTGCATCTCCCGGAGTTCCTGGCGGAGGTAGCGCTTCAGGAGGGCCATGAGGGCGCGGATCTCCCGGGTGGGGCGCTGCCAGTTCTCCTCCGAGAAGGCATAGAGGGTGAGATAGCCGATGCCCAGGCGCCGGGCCTCCCGGATGATGGCCCGGGCCGATTCGGCGCCGGCAGCGTGGCCCCGCACCCGGGGATAGCCCCGCTCTTTGGCCCAGCGGCCGTTGCCGTCCATGATGATGGCCACGTGCCGGGGCAGGCGGGCAGGGTCCAGGCTCAGGGAGGAGGGCGGGAGGGGTTTCATGGTGGCGTCAGAAGGACATGATCTCCTTTTCCTTGTCAGCCGCCAGGCCGTCCACCTTCTTGATGAACTCGTCGGTGATCTTCTGCACCTCGTCGGTGGCCCGGTGGGCGTCGTCCTCGGAGACCTGCTTGTCGTTTTTCAGCTTCTTGATCTGCTCGTTGGCGTCCCGGCGGATGTTCCTTAAGGCCACCTTGGCCTCCTCGGCCATCTTCTTCACCATCTTGACCAGCTCTTTTCTGCGCTCGGTGGTGAGGGCCGGGATGGGCAGGCGGATGACCTTGCCGTCATTGGCCGGGGTGAGGCCCAGGTCGGATTTGAGGATGGCCTTCTCGATCTCGCCGATGAGGCTGGTGTCCCAGGGCTGCACGGTGAGCAGCCGGGGTTCCGGCGCCGCCAGCGAGGCTACCTGGGCCAGGGGCATGAGGGAGCCATAGGCCTCCACCTTGATGCCCTCCAGCAGGGCCACCGAGGCCCGGCCGGTGCGCACCCGGGCCAGATCGTGCCCCAGCACCTCCAGGACCTTGGTCATGCGGCGCCGGGTCTCTTCCATCACCTTCTCTTTCATGGGACGTTCTCCACTATGGTACAGATGCCCTGACCGAGCAAAACGTTCACCATATTTCCCGGGGTGAGGAGCTTGAAGACCACGATGGGGAGATTGTGCTCCATGGCCATGGTCACCGCGGTGGAATCCATCACCTTGAGGGACTTCTCCAATACCTCAAAGTAGGTGAGGCGGGGCAGGAACACGGCATCGGGGTCGGTCATGGGGTCCCGGTCGTAGATGCCGTCCACCTTGGTGCCCTTGAAGATGGCCTCGGCCCCGATCTCCGCCGCCCGGAGCGCCCCGGCGGTGTCGGTGGTGAAATAGGGGTTGCCGGTGCCGGCGGCGAAGATCACCACCCGCCCTTTTTCCAGGTGCCGTAAAGCGCGGCGCCGGATGTAAGGCTCCGCCACCTCGTGCATGGCGATGGCGCTCATCACCCGGGTGGGGAGGCCTTCCCGCTCCATGGCGTTTTGCAGGGCCAGGGCGTTGATCACTGTGGCCAGCATGCCCATATAGTCGGCCACCGCCCGGTCCAGCCCCATGGCCTGGGCCGCCAGGCCCCGGAAGATGTTGCCGCCCCCCACCACCACCCCGATCTCCACGTCCAGGGCCTTGGCGGCCTTGATCTCCCGGGCAATGGCCTTCAGGGTGTCAGGGCACAGGCCGAAGGGCTTGGCCCCGGCCAGGGTTTCGCCGCTGACCTTGAGGAGCACCCGGCGGAAACGGGGGGTGGCGGACATGGCTCCTCCTTCAGGCGCCCACCTGGAAGCGCACGAAGCGTTTCACCGTGAGGGGCGCGCCCAGTTTGGCCCCGGCCTCCTCCAGCATCTTGGCCACGGTGAGGTCGGGGTTCTTGACGAAGGCCTGCTCCAGGAGGCAGACCTCCTTGAAGAACTTGTCCAGGCGGCCGCTCACCATCTTTTCGATGATCTTCTCGGGCTTACCCGACTCCCGGGCCTGGGCTTCAAAGATGGCCTTCTCCTTGGCCACCGCTTCGGGGTCCACCTCCTCCCGGCGCACCGCCAGGGGGTTGGTGGCCGCCACCTGCATGGCCAGGTCGTGGGCCACCGCCCGGGCCTCATCGCTCAGAGGGGCCTCCATCTGCAGGAGCACCCCGATCTTGCCGCCGAAGTGGATGTACGAGGCCACCAGGCCGCCCTCCAGGCGCACAAAGCGCCGGATGCGGATATTTTCGCCCAGTTGGCCGATGATCTCGTTGAGATAATCGCCCACGGTGAGCTTGGGGTCCGCAGCCCAGGGGGCGGCGAGGAGGGCCTCCACGTCGGCCACCTCCTGCGTCAAAAGCTGCTCCGCCAGGGTGCGGCCAAAGTCCTGGAAGCTGTCGGTCTTGGCCACAAAGTCGGATTCGCAGTTGACCTCCAGAAGCACTCCGGCGGTGCCGGCGGGGTTGAGGGCGGCCCAGACGGTGCCTTCGCTGGTGGCCCGCTCGGCCCGCTTGGTGGCCACCGCGATGCCTTTCTGGCGCAGATAGGCGATGGCGGCCTCCAGATCGCCGCCGGTCTCCTTCAGGGCCTTTTTACAGTCCATGAAACCGCAGTTGGTTTTTTCTCGCAGGGTCTTTACCAGTTCCGCAGAGATCTCCACGGGTGTCATCCTCCTTGCGTCACAGTCCTAAGGGCGCGGCGCGGCTGAGTGTCCGGCCGCGGTGAGAGTTCCCGGTCCGGCTGAAGACGTTAGGCTTCGGCTTCCAGCTCCTCGGCCGGAGCCGCCACCGTCTCCTCGGGGGGCGGGGCCGCAGGCAGCTCCGTCTCCGGCAGGGCCACCTCCTTGTCCACCATGCCCTGGAGGCGCTCCTCCCGGAGGCGGGCCCCCTCGATGCAGGCATCGGCGATGCGGGAGGTGAGCAGGCGGATGGCCCGGATGGCGTCGTCGTTGCCGGGAATGGGATAGTCAATGATGGTGGGGTCGCAATTGGAATCCACGATGGCCACGATGGGAATACCCATTTTGCGGGCTTCACTCACCGCAATGTTCTCCTTGCGGGGATCCACCACATAAATGAGATCGGGCAGACGGCCCATGTTCTTGATGCCCCCCAGGGCCCGTTCCAGCTTGGCGGCCCGCTTCTCCATCATCAGGATTTCCTTTTTGGGGAAGCGCTTCAGGCTGCCGTCCTCTTTCATGGCCTCAAAGGCCTTGAGCTTGTCAATGGAGCGGGCGATGGTGGCGTAGTTGGTGAGCATGCCCCCCAGCCAGCGGTGATTGACGTAAAACATGCCGCAACGGGTGGCCTCTTCGGCGATGGCGTCCATGGCCTGCTTCTTGGTGCCCACGAACAGGACGATGCCGCCGTCGGCCACCTTCTCCACCACCGTATTGTAGGCGACCTTGAAATACTGGACGGTCTTTTGCAAGTCAATGATGTGGATGCCGTTTCTGGCCCCGAAGATGAAGGGCTGCATCTTGGGGTTCCAACGGCGGGTCTGGTGGCCGAAATGCACCCCGGCCTCCAGCAACTCCTTCATGGTCACGTAAGACATATCTCCTCCTGGTTCAGCCGCCGCTCCGCCGGGCCAGGCCCACCGCCGGGCTTTTGCCCCGGCCGGCACCAGAATTCATAGGCGAAGCGTGTGTCGGTAAATTTTTAAATCTCTTTTATATAACAAGAAATCTTTCCCTTGCCAAGGCAGCGACAAAAAATTTGGGAGAGGGGGCCAGGGGTCGCAACCCCTGCCCCCTCTCCCATCCCCTCTCCCCCAACCCCTTAAAGGGGGTTGGGAGGGGAGCTTGAGGGGAGGGCGGGGGAGCCACCGCTCCCCCGGCCCTTCCCTCAAAAATCACTTTCGCAGTGATATCAGGAAGTCAGCGGGCTTCCGGGTCGGCGGCGGCCAGCTCGCTGAAGCCCAGGTTCCACAAGTCCGGGTTTTTGAGGAGCATCAGGGCCACCGCCAGCCCGGCGGTGAGGCTCCCCAGGGCAAAGGTGGGCTGGACCCCCAGGTGCTGGGCCACCCCGCCGTACAGGAGGCTCCCCACCGGCGTGGAGCCGATGATGATGAGGCCAAAGAGGCTCATGATGCGGCCCCGGAGATGATCCGGCACATTGAGCTGCAGGAGGCTGTTGCCGGTGGAGAGCTGGGTGGTCATGCCAAAGCCGGTCATGGCCATGGCCGGCACCGCCAGCCACAGGTGGCGGCTCAGCGACAGGGCCAGCACTCCCGCCAGGAAGAGAGCGGTGCCGCCCAGGAAAGAGGGCATGGGCGGCCGGTGACGCAGGCGGCGGGCCAAGGACAGCCCGCCCACAAAGGCCCCCAGCCCGCTGGCCGCCATGAGGAGTCCATAGCCCTGGGGGCCGGCCCCCAGCACATCCCGGGCCAGCACCGGGATGAGCACATAGTAGGGATGCCCCAGGATGGAGACCAGGGTCATGAGCAGCAGCACCAGGCGCAGGGCCGGCCGGGCTCTGAGAAAGTCCTTGAGCTCCCGGAAGGCCTGGGCCATGGACACCCGGGGGGGCGAGTCCGCCTGGGGCAGGCGGATCACCGCCAGGGCCACCAGCACCGCCAGGAAGCTCACGGCATTGAGATAGAAGCAGTTGGCCATGCCCACCGCCGCGATGCATACCCCCGCCAGGGCCGGCCCCACCACCCGGGTGCCGTTGAACAAGGTGGAGTTCAGGGCGATGGCGTTGGCCAGGTCGGCTTTTCCCACCAGCTCCACGATGAAGGCCTGGCGGATGGGGATATCGAAGGCCATGGCCGAGCCGGAGAGAAAGACGAGCAGCCCCAGCAGCCACACGGTAATGAGGCGGGCGTCCACCAGAATGCCCAGGGCCACCGCCAGAAGCAGCATGGCCCCCTGGGTGGCGAAGAGGAGGGAGCGCTTGGGATAGCGGTCCGCCGCCACCCCGCCCACGAAGGAAAAGAGGAAGATGGGGAGGGTCTGCAAGGCGCCCATGAGGCCCAGGAAAAAGGCGGAGTCGGTGAGCACCAGGGCCAGCCAGTTCAGGGCCACGGCCTGCATCCAGGAGCCGGTGAGGCTGATGCCCTGACCGGCGTAAAAGAGGCGGAAGTTGCGGTGCCGGAGCGCCGCAAAGGTGTCATTGAGAAATTCGTTCATCGCTGGCTGGCACGGGCCCGAGGGTCAGAGCCCGAAGATTCTCCGCGCATTTCAGCCGAGGGCGGCTCCGGGGAGGGATTGGCGGTTTCATCCGCCACAATCTCCCCATCCCTGAGGGTCAGGCGCCGCCGGGCATAGACCGCCATCTCCGGATCATGGGTCACCATGATGAGGGTGAGGCCCTGGCGGGCGTGGAGCTCCCGGAAGATGCCCATGATGAGGTGGCTGTTGGCCCGATCCAGGTTGCCGGTGGGTTCATCGGCCAAAAGCAAAGGCGGCCGGTTCACCAAGGCCCGGGCAATGGCCACCCGCTGCATCTCCCCGCCGGAGAGCTCGGTGGGGAGGTGCCCGGCCCGGTCTTTGAGGCCCACCAGCTCCAGGACCTCCAGGGCCCGCCGGCGCCGTTCTCCGGCCGGGATGTCAGAATAGAGCAAGGGAAGCTCCACATTCTCCGCCGCCGTGAGCCGGGGCAGGAGAAAAAAACTCTGGAAGACGAAGCCCAGCTTGGTGTTGCGCACCGCCGCCAGCTCGTCGGGGCTGAGGCGCGACACCTCCCGGCCCTCCAGGTAATACTCCCCGCTGGTGGGCCGGTCCAGGCAGCCCAGGATGTAGAGCAGGCTGGATTTGCCGGAGCCCGAGGGGCCCATGATGGCCATGAATTCCCCGGCGGCCACCTCCAGGTCGATGCCTTTGAGCACCGTCATCGGGTGCAGACCCGGGCGATAGACCTTGGTGACCTTGACCAGGCGGATGAGGGGGGTCATGGCCGCTCCCCAGGCAAGAAAGAGGACTCCTGGCGCCTCAGGGGAGGAAACCTGGCGCAACTCCGCCGTTCTGCGTCCTCCCAAGTAAGTCGAGCCGCCATCAGAAGGGCCCCCGAGGGCCTGGGCGGGGTACTGACCGGGCCGGCGCCGTGAGGCTCCCCACCACCACCGGCTGACCCTCCGTCAGTTCCCCCCGGCGGATCTCGGTCCAGGCGCCGTTGTTGAGGCCGGTCTCCACCGGCACGGGTTTTAAGGCCCCCCGCTCCAGGATCCAGACCACCGGGCCCTGGGGCGCCGGCGGGGCCTCTTCCGGCGGCGGCTGGAAGCGCAGGGCGGCATTGGGCACCGCCAGCACCTGCTCGGCTTTGGCCACCTTCAGGCTCACCATGGCCGTCATCCCGGGTTTGAGGAGCAACTGAGGGTTGTCCGCCGAGATCACCACCGTGTAGGTGACCACGTTCTGCACGATCTGGGGGGCCAGACGCACGCTGGTGACCCGGCCCCGGAAGGTGGTGCCCGGGTGGGCGTCCACCGTGAAGGTGGCCTCCTGCCCTTCCTTGACCTTGCCCACCTCCCCTTCATCCACCGCGGTCTCCACCTGCATCTGGGTGAGGTCCCGGGCAATGGTGAACAGGGTGGGGGTCTGGAAGGAGGCGGCCACCGTCTGGCCCACGTCCACGTTCCGGGAGACCACCACGCCGTCCACCGGGGAGGTGATGGCGGTGTATTCCAGGTTGGTGAGGGCCTCCTTATAGGCCGCGGCCGCGGCGGCCACCTGGGCCTGAGCCGCGGCCACATTGGCCTGCTCCGTCTGGCGGCGGGTGTAGGCGTTGTCCAGCTCATCCCGGGCCACCAGGTTTTCCTGCCAGAGTCTCTGATAACGGCGGTAGTCGTTCTCCGCGTCCGCCAGATTGGCCTGGGCCCGGGCCAGATCGGCCCGGGTCTGTTGGTAGCGGGCCCGGGTCTCCGCCACCTTGGCCTCAAAGAGCCGGGGGTCGATGCGGGCCACTACCTGGCCCCTTTTGACCACCGAGTTGTAATCCACGTAGATGTCCACGATCTTGCCGGAGACCTGGGAGCCCACAAGCACCGTGCTCACCGGGTTGACGGTGCCGTTGGCCACCACCGTCTCCTCCAGGGTGAGCCGGGTCACCGGCTGGGTGCTGTATTTCTCCCGGGGACTGCCGGCCCCGCAGCCGGCCGGCAGGAGGGCCAGCCCCAGAATGAGCGCCAGCGGCGCCCCCCATGTGCGCATCAGCCTTTATCCTCTCCCGTCAGGTTCCAGGACCGGGGCCCTCGTGCCCCATCCGGTCCGGCACTTCTGTGGTGTCATTGTAAGAAATGCCGCCCCGGCCTGCAACGAGGGGGGGCGATTTGCCCCGGAGACCGCCGCCGGCCTTGACAATCTCCGGCGCGCCTCTTTATATGATAAGATGCCGCAGGAAGGAGACCCGGATGATCGCCCTCAGACACTTCCTGGAAGCTGTGGCCACGGTGCTCTCGTGGGGCCTGGAGATCTACATGTGGCTCATCATCGCCCGGGCCCTCATCTCCTGGGTCAATCCCGACCCGTACAACCCCATCGTGCGGTTCCTCTACAATGTCACCGAACCGGTGTTGGGGGCCTTGAGGCGACGCTTCCGGCTGTTTTACGGCGGCATGGACTTCTCGCCCCTGGTGGTGCTGGCGATCATCATCTTCCTCAAGGTCTTTCTGGTGCAGACCATCCGGGATTATGCCCGGCTGCTGGGATGATGGCTGATCCCCGGGAGGCCTTCTTTGCCGTCACCTGCCAGGGGTATCTCCTCAGGGTCCAGGCCGTGCCCGGGGCCGGGCGTACCGAGGTGGCGGGGCTCTACGGCGACCGCCTGAAGATCCGCCTGGCCGCGGCGCCGGAGAAAGGGGCCGCCAACCGGGAGCTGGTGGCCTTCCTGGCGGCGCGTCTGGGGGTGCCCACAAAGGCAGTGCGGCTACTCCATGGTGCTGGGAGCCGCACCAAACTGGTGGCGGTGGAGGGCCTGGAGCCCGAGCTTCGGGAGCGCCTCCGGGCACTCCTGCCGGAGGGCCCGGAAACCCCGGGTTGACAAGCTCCGGCGGGATGATAATGGTAAAGATACCTGAAGCTCTTGCCGAGTTTACGGATAAACGAGGAGTTGTGGCAGGGGGATGCCGGACTATTACGAACTTCTGGGGGTGCCGCGCCACGCCGGGCCGGAGGAGATCAAAAGCGCCTACCGCCAGCTGGCCCTGAAATACCACCCCGACCGTAATCCCGGCAACAAGGAGGCCGAGGAGAAATTCAAGCAGATCTCGGAGGCCTACCAGGTCCTGTCGGACCCGGAACGGCGCCACCTCTATGATTTATACGGCGAGGCTGCCCTCCACGGCATGGATCTGGGCGGCTTCGGCGCGTTTGACGACCTCTTCCGGGGCTTCGGCGACATCTTCGAGGACTTCTTCAGCTTCGGCCGCAGCCGCCGCCGGGGCCCCAGTCCGCAGCCCGGGGCGGATTTGCGGCACCGGGTCACCTTGACCTTGGAGGAAGTGCTTCGGGGGGTGGACAAGGAGCTGGTCATCACCCGGAGGGTGGCCTGCCAGGCCTGCCAGGGGAGCGGCATTTCGGCGGGCTCCCAGCGCGCCACCTGCAGCCGCTGCCAGGGCCGGGGCCAGGTGGCCAGCCAGCGGGGCATGCTCCGGGTCTTCACCACCTGTCCGGCCTGCCGGGGCGAAGGCACGGTGGTCTCCCAGCCCTGCGGGGCCTGCCGCGGCACCGGCACCGTCCGGGAAGAAAAGAAGATGCAGGTGCGCATCCCCCCCGGAGTGGACGAGGGCACCCGGTTGCGCCTCCGGGGCGAAGGCGAGGCCGGACGTTACGGCGGCCCGCCTGGGGACCTGTACATCGAAATCAAGGTGGCCCCCCATCCCCTCTTCACTCTCCAAGGCAAAAACCTGGTCTATCGCGCCACCCTCTCCTTTGTGGCCGCGGCCCTGGGCACTCAGATCACCGTCCCCACCCTGGAGGGCGAGGCCACTGTGGCCATCCCCCCAGGCACCCAGAACGGCGCGGTCTTCACCCTGCCCGGCCAGGGCCTGCCGGAGGTGCGCAACCACCATCGGGGGGACCTGTTGGTGGAGGTCCATCTCAAAACCCCCACGCACCTTACCCCCCGCCAGGCGGAGCTCCTGCAGGAATTTCTGCGCCTGCAAGAGGAAAGTCCCCCCCGGGACAAACCGGCCCGCAACCGCCGGGGCGCCTGAGCCCGCGCGTCGGAGCATTGCTCTCCCCCACCCGGGCAGCCGTGAGCCCGATGGCGGCAATCTAGGCCCGTTCCAAAGCCGAGAATTTGAGTAGTGCCGCTTCTATCTCCCTTTTCTTTGACCCTGGTAAAGGAGGATTTTTTAGAAAAGAACATAAACCTTGACTTTCCACGAATTTTCCGCGCTCCTCACCTGCCGCTCCGAGAAATCCGTCCGGGCGGCCCGCATTTCCCTCCTTCAGCACCCAGTGGGCTTTCTGCACCCTTGGCCCTACTCGGCGCAGACGCTGACCAGGCCTCCGACATAATCCCGACCGGGGTTTCGACCGCGGTCTCCTCCCTTGCCCCTCCTTTGCCTTTCCCCCGCCGTAGGTTCCGGCTATCAGCCGAACTGGAGCTGGGATTGCTCCAGGGCCCGGATGCGGTCCCTGAGGGCCGCGGCCCGCTCAAACTCCAGGCGTTTGGCCGCCTTCTGCATTTCCTTTTTCAGGCGGGCGATCTGGGCCGGGGCGTCCTCCACCAGGTAGGGGGCCTGCTCCTCCGCCGCCAGGGGCACGGTGACGTAGTCCGCCTCATAGACGCTGGCCAGAACATCCTTGATGGAGCTCCTGATGGTCTCCGGGGTGATGCCGTGCTCCCGGTTGAAGGCCTCCTGGAGGCGCCGGCGGCGGTTGGTCTCGTCCATGGCCGCCTGCATGGCCGGGGTAATGGTGTCGGCGTAGAAGATCACCTCGCCGTGGACGTTTCTGGCCGCCCGGCCGATGGTCTGGATGAGGCTGCGCTCGCTCCGCAGAAACCCCTCCTTGTCGGCATCTAGGATGGCCACCAGCGAGACCTCGGGGAGATCCAGCCCCTCCCTGAGCAGGTTGATGCCCACCAGCACGTCGAAGACCCCGAGCCTGAGATCCCGGATGATCTCCATGCGCTCCAGGGTGGTGATATCCGAGTGCAGGTAGCGGACCTTCAGCCCCAGCTCGGCGAAGTGCTCGGTCAGGTCCTCGGCCATGCGCTTGGTGAGGGTGGTGATGAGCACCCGCTCGTTTCTAGCCACCCGCTTTTTCACTTCAAAGTAAAGGTCATCCACCTGGCCGCTGGCGGGCTTAACGGTTATTTTGGGGTCCATGAGGCCGGTGGGCCGGACGATCTGCTCCACCACCCGGCCTTGGGCCTTCTCCAGCTCATAGGGCCCGGGGGTGGCGGAGACATAGATCACCTGGGACACCCGGGCCTCGAACTCCTCGAAGGTCAGAGGCCGGTTGTCCAGGGCCGAGGGCAGCCGGAAGCCGTACTCCACCAGGGTCTCTTTGCGGGAACGGTCCCCCCGGTACATCCCCTGAAGCTGGGGAATGCTGATGTGGCTTTCGTCAATGACCACCAGGGATTTCCGGGGCAGATAATCCAAAAGCGTGGGGGGCGGCTCCCCCGGGGCCCGGCCAGTGAGGTGGCGGGAGTAGTTCTCGATGCCGTGGCAGAAGCCCAGCTCCCGCATCATCTCCAGGTCGTAGCGGGTGCGCTCGGCGAGGCGCTGCGCCTCCAGGAGCTTGCCCTGGGCCTCGAACCAGGCCACCCGCTCTTTCAGCTCCGCCTCGATGGCCTCCAGGGCGCGCTGGCGCACGTCATCGGGGGTCACATAGTGGCTGGCAGGGTAGATGGTCACCCGGGGCAGGCTGCGCCGCACCTTGCCCCTTAAGGGGTCGATCTCCTTGATGGCCTCCACCTGATCGCCAAAAAACTCAATGCGGATGGCCAGGTCCTCTTCGTAGGCCGGGAAGACCTCCACCCGGTCGCCCCGCACCCGGAAGGTGCCCCGGTGGAAGTCCACGTCGTTCCGCTCATAGAGGATGTCCACCAGCTTGCGCAGCACCTCTTTGCGGGGCTTGTCCATGCCCTCTTCGAGATAAAGGAGCATGCCGTGGTAGGCCTCGGGGGAGCCCAGGCCGTAGATGCAGGACACCGAGGCCACGATGATGACGTCCTGGCGCTCCAAGAGCGAGCGGGTGGCGGAGTGGCGCAGCCGGTCAATGGCCTCGTTGATGCTGGCGTCCTTCTCGATGTAGAGGTCGGCGGCGGGGATGTAGGCCTCGGGCTGGTAGTAGTCGTAATAGCTGACGAAATACTCCACGGCGTTGTCGGGGAAGAATTCCTTGAACTCGCCGTAAAGCTGGGCCGCCAGGGTCTTGTTGGGCGCCAGCACCAGGGTGGGGAGGTTGATCTCGGCGATGACGTTGGCAATGGTGAAGGTCTTGCCGGAACCCGTCACCCCCAACAGCACCTGGTGGGGATAGCCGGCCCGCACCCCCGCCGCCAGCTCCCGGATGGCCCGGGGCTGGTCGCCGGCGGGGGTGAAGGTCGTGGAAAGGCGAAATCTGTCTGGCATAATGAGATAGTTGCCGGGGAGGGGCTAGGGGTCGCGGACCCCTGCCCCTCCCCGGACCCCACCCCAACCCCTTGTCGGGGATGGGAGAAGGATGTCGAAGGTGAGGGCAGGGAAGCCATGCTTCCCGCCCTTATTTCAGTCTTTCAGCATGAATTTTATCGGGAATCGCAAGGGAGGCTTTAACATGCCTTACCTTTTTCCCATTTAATAAATATATCACGGGCAGGATAAACAGGAAGATGCCCTGAAGGCTGGCGTTCCTGAGGGGGAGCGGTGGTCCCCTCACCTCAAACTTCTTCACCACCCCCATCATGGGGTTGGGGGTGAGGGTGTGGGAGAGGGGGCAGGGGGCCATGCTCCCTGGCCCCCTCTCCCATATAAATATATACGGGATCACGGGAAATCTGGCAGGAAGTAAGACTTGCTGCCGGCTTGCGGAGGGGAGGGCCCTCCCCTCAGACTCCCCTCCCCACCCCCATCACGGGGTTGGGGGTGAGGGTGTGGGAGAGTGGCCAGGGGGCAACCCTCCCTGGCCCCCTCTCCCACCTCACAGCCGGCGGCGCATGACGTAGAAGCTCTCTTCCTCGTCTTCTTGGCAGAGGGAGATGACCTCCGCCACCTGAAAGCCCATCTCCTCGTAGAGTTTCTGGGCCCCGCCTTTGACCACGTCCACGTCCAGGACGACTTCAGTGAGGCCCTGGCGGCGCAGTTCCTCAAAGGCGGCCTCCAGGAGGGCCTTGGCCACGCCTTGGCGGCGGTAGTCGGGATGCACCGCCAGACGCAGGATCATCCCCCGGCGGGTGAGCCGGCAGCAGCAGGCGATGAGATAACCCGTCAGGCGGCCGCTGGCCGGGTCTTCGGCCACCAGGAAGGTGTCTTCCAGAGAGGCTTTGAATTCATAACGTCCCCAGCGTTTCTCGAAGGCCAGGGATTCAATCTCCATGACGGCGGGCAGATCCTCGGGGGTGGCGGCCCGGATGGCCGCCTGGGGTTGGGGGAGAGGCAGGGCCATGGCATCCTCCTGGCAGGGCGCCGGTGGAGGCTCACCCGGGGGAGCGGCGGCAGGCAGGGAAGACGCAGGGAGGGTCAGCGGCCCGAGTGCGCCGGGTCAAGCACCGCTTTACTGGTAATGATTTGCACAAATGTTAAAACCCGGAGAGAAAAAAGCAAGGGGGCGGAGAAATTTTTCTCCGGCCAGTCCATTCCGGGAGATAGGGCAAGGTAATAGAGCCCTCAGCCCCCTCTTCCGTCCCCTTTCTCCTTTTAGCCCGTAAAGGGGGTGGGGAGGGGAGTCTGAGGGGAGGTTGGGGGGCCACTGGTCCCCCAGCCCTCCCCTCAGCTTACATCCGCACCCGCCAGATGGTGCCCTGGGGGGTGTCCTCCAGGACAATGCCTTGGTCGGCCAGCTCCCGGCGGATGGCATCGGCCCGGGCATAATCCTTGCGCTTGCGGGCCTCGGTCCTCTCGGCGATGAGGCGCTCAATCTCCTCCTGCGCCAGCGGCAGCTCCCCCCCGCGCTGGCGCAGGAGGCGCACCATCTCCGCCGGCGGCGCCTGCAGGAGATTCAGGACCGCCCCCAGCTCCTTCAGCTCCCGCTGCACCTGGGCCAGCACCATCAGATAAGCCGGCTCCGTGGCAGGGCTTTCCAGCAGGCGATTGGTGAGGCGCACCGCATCGAAGAGATACCCCAGGGCCTGGGCGGTGTTGAGGTCGTCGGCCATGGCAGCGTCAAAGCGGGCTGCTAAAGTCAGCAGGCGCTCCGTCTCCTCGGCGCTCAGGACCGCGGCGCTGAAATCCCGGGGGGCTGCCCCCGCCGGGGCCGGATGGGCCTGCAGGAGCTCCTCCAGCTTGGCCAGGGTGGTGTAGAGCCGCAGCAGCCCGGCGGTGGCCTCCTTCAGGGCCGCGTCGGAGAAGTCCAGGGGGCTGCGGTAGTGGCCGTGGATGAGGAAGAGGCGCACCACCTCCGCCGGGAAGCGGGCCAGCACCTCCTTCACGGTGAAAAAATTCCCCAAGGACTTGCTCATCTTCTCCTGGTCGATGGTGAGCAGGCCATGATGCACCCAGTAGCGGGCGAAAGGCTTGCCGGTGGCCGCCTCGGACTGGGCCAACTCGTTTTCGTGGTGGGGAAAGACCAAATCCCGGCCGCCGCCATGAATGTCCAGGGTCTCCCCCAGGTATTTCATGGACATGGCGGAACACTCAATGTGCCAGCCCGGGCGCCCCGGCCCGTAAGGGCTCTCCCAGGTGGGCTCTCCGGGTTTGGAGGCCTTCCAGAGCACAAAGTCCAGGGGGTCCTCCTTGGCTTCGTCCACCTCGATGCGGGCCCCGGCCTCCAGATCCTCCAGGCTCTGGCCGGAAAGCTTGCCGTAACCGGGGAAACGCCGCACCCGGAAATAGACGTCGCCGCCGGGCCGCCCCTGGTAGGCAAAGCCCTTGTCCCACAGCCGCCGGATGATCTCCAGCATCTCCGGGATATGCTCCGTGGCCTTGGGCTCGATGTCCGCCGGGGGGAGCCCCAGGGCCGCCATGTCCTCCCGAAAGGAGGCGATGTATTTCTCCGCCACCTCCTGCCAGGTGAGACCGGTCTCCTGGGCCCGACGGATAATCTTGTCGTCCACGTCGGTGAAGTTGCGCACCCAGGTGACCTGATAACCCCGGCGGCGGAGATACCGCACCAGCACCTCAAAGACCACCGCGGAGCGGGCGTGCCCCAGGTGCACGTCGTCATAAACCGTCACCCCGCAGGCATACAGGCCCACCCGACCGGGAGTGAGGGGGACAAACTCCTCTTTCGTGCGGCTGAGAGTGTTGTAGAGCTGCATCCGTCAGTCCATCAGTCCATTTTCCCGGCTTGCCCCCCGACTGAGGGCAGGGGTTGACAAAACCGCCGGGATGGGCGAAGTCTTTGCCAAGCCGGCCCCGTGCCGGCCATCGTACCGGGGGATTATATGTCCGAGCCCATCAGCAAGGTTCCCAAAAACGCCCGGGAGACCATCTTCCTCTCCCTGTCGGAATATAAAGGCCACCGCCTCATCGACATCCGGGTACACGTCCCCGGGGAGGGGGAGGAGGAGTGGGTGCCCACCCGCAAAGGGGTCTCCCTGGCCGTCGGCCTCTACCCCGCCTTCAAACAGGCCCTGACCCAACTGGAACAGGCCCTCATCTCCCAGGGCCTCCTGGACCCGGAAGACCTGGAAGCCCTCGGGTGATGGCTGCTTAGAGCTTCTGGGAGAGGGGGCCAGGGGGCAACAGCCCCCTGCCCCCTCTCCCAGACCCTCGCCCCCAACCCCTTAAAGGGGGTGGGGTGGGGAGTTTGAGGGGAGGGCGGAGGAGCCACCGCTCCCCCGGCCCTTCCCTCAAAACCGGTCTCATTGTATGCCAAAAATCGGGCAAAGGCAAAGAGGTCAGGAATTAGATAGGCTTTATCGGCCAGTATAAATTCTCCTCATTTTTTCCCCTCCGCCTTGATTTCCTCTCGCCAGGGACTATCTTTAGGAAAATTTCTCGGGCCTGAAAGGAGTGCAGCATGAAGAAATATGCGGTTCTGGATTATTCCCATCTCCTCGGCATGCCGGGCTTCAGCGAGACCCTCCTCAAGAATCACTTCACCCTCTATCAGGGCTATGTCACCAACACCAACAAGGTCATGGAAACCCTGGAGGCCATGCTCAAGGAGGGCAAGCAGGCTGACTATGAGGCGGCGGAGCTCCGGCGGCGCCTGGGCTGGGAGTGGAACGGCATGCGCCTGCACGAGCTCTATTTCGAGAACCTGGGCGGCGACGGCGATCCCACCAAGGCCCCCACGGTAATGAAGGCCTTTGAGGCCCAGTTCGGCTCCTTCGACGCCTGGGCCAAGGAGTTTAACGCTGCGGCCACCATGCGGGGCATCGGCTGGGTAGTGCTTTACCAGGACATCGCCCAGGGGCTGCTTATCAACCAGTGGATCAACGAGCATGATGTGGGCCATTGCGCCGGCCTCAATCCTATTCTGGTCCTGGATTGCTTCGAGCATGCCTTCATGATCGACTACGGCCTCAAGCGGGCGGACTACATTGCCGCCTTCATGAAGAACATCAAGTGGGAGGAAGTGGAGAAGCGTTACGTGAAGAAGTAAGGGCCGCCGCCCGGGAGGGCCCGCAGCCTTGGGCTCTCCCGCCTCCCTTGAGCGGCCGGAAGACACGGCGCCGCCTTTTGAGCCGCCGTGCAAATTTCCTTTACTCCCGGCGGCAAAAATGCGATGTTTAGTCATACCGTCCGATACGGGCGGTCTTTTTTTGCCGGGGAGGGAGTCCATGGCGGTGAATACCGGACTGGTGACGGACGAGCGTTATCTCCTGCATGACCCGGGGACCTGGCACCCGGAGCGGCCGGACCGGCTCAAGGCCATCATCAAGCAGCTCAAATTCGGCGGCCTGTGGAATGAGCTCAAGATTATCGCCCCCTGGGAGGAGGGTGTCCTCCCCTGGGTGGAGCAGGTGCATGATCCGGCCTACATCAAGCGCTTCGAGCAGGCCTGCCAGAAGAAGCAGAGCATCTTCATGGTGCCGGACTGCGGCATCTGCGAGAAATCCTATGAGATTGCGCTCCTGGCCGTGGGCGGGGTGCTGGCCGGAGCCGAGGCCATCATGCAGGGGGAGGTGGCCAACGCCTTCTGCGCCGTCCGTCCGCCAGGGCACCACGCCGAATACAACCGGGCCATGGGGTTCTGCTTTTTCAACAACGTGGCCATCGCGGCGGTGTATCTCCTGAAGCAGCACGGGCTGAAGCGGGTGGCCATCGTGGACTGGGACGTGCACCACGGCAACGGCACCCAGCACCTCTTTGAGGACGATCCCCGGGTCTTTTACCTGTCGCTGCATGAGGATCCGGATTACTGCTACCCCGGCACCGGCCGCCGCAAGGAGAAGGGCCGCGGCCCCGGGGAAGGCTACACTCTGAACCTGCCCCTGCCGCCCAGAAGCGGCGATGAGGAGTATCTGGAGGCCCTGGAAAAGGAGGGCTTGCCCCGCCTGTATGACTTCAAGCCGGAGTTTCTCCTCATCTCCGCAGGCTTTGACGCCCACCGGCTGGACCCCCTGGCCCACCAGAACCTCACCCGCAGCGGCTATGCCGCCATGGGGCGGATGCTCCTGAAGCTGGCCCAGGACACCGCCCAGGGGCGGATCATGAGTGTTTTGGAGGGAGGCTACAACCTGGAGGTGCTGGCCGACTGCGTGGAGGACCACCTGCGCCTGCTTTCCGGCCGGGAGCTGAAAAAGACGGAGGCGGCGGAAGCCTGACCCGGATACGGATTTTCCTTGACAGAGCCACATCTTCCGTGGTAAGCAGGGTCATCTTTCTGGTTCGGGCGATGCTGGCAGTGTCTGGGGAGTTGATGTGAGGACGTGAAAAGCGACGGTGGGGCGGTTAGTGCCCGCCGTTTTTTTTCTGGCCCGCCCCCGCTCTTTATGCCGGCAAAACGGTTGCAGTTTCTGGTCAGGAGGAGGTATGCGCTATACCGGCAAGGTCAAATGGTTCAATGAGGCCAAGGGCTACGGCTTCATCCAGCGGGAGGAAGGGCCGGACCTCTTCGTGCACTACACCAACATCGTGGGCAAGGGTTTTCGCACCCTGAAGGAAAACGATGAGGTGGAATTCGAGGTGAACGAAGGGCCCAAGGGCCTCCAGGCCGTCAACGTCACCAAGGTCTGAGGCCAAAACGGAAAAGGGGCCGGGAATTCCGCCGGCCCCTTTTCTGCGAAGTGATTCTGATCAAGAGGGTTCAGGGGCCGAGCTCCCTGGACCCTCTTTTTTTGTTCAGCTGAGCCCGATCTCCTCGTCGGTGAGGTAACAGGCGGGGTCCGGAGCCCACAGGTCCCCGGTAACGGCCTCGGCCCGCACCCGGAAATTGCCGGCGCAAATGTCCAGCCAGCGGCAGCGGGCGCAGCGCCCGGTGACATACCGCTTCTTGTCCTTGAGCCTGGCCAACAGCGGCTCCGACAGGTCGGTCCAGATGGCGCTGAAGGGCCGCTCCCGGACATTCCCGAAGGAATAGTGCCGCCAGAACTGGTCGGCGTGCACCGAGCCCTCCCAGCTCACGCAGCCGATGCCCCGCCCGGAGTTGTTCCCTTCGTTCATCTTCAAAAGCTCCAGCACCTGCTCGGCCCGGGCCGGGTCTTCCTTCAGGAGCTTTAGGTAGATATAGGGGCCGTCGGCGTGGTTGTCCACGGTGAGGACCTCCACCTGCCGGCCGGCATCAAAGAGGCGCCGGGTGCGGGCGCAGATGAGGTCCACCAGTTCCCGGGTCTCGGCGTGGCTCAGGGCCTGGTCCAGGAGTTTGCTCCCCCGGCCGGTATAGACCAGGTGATAAAAGCAGATGCGGGGGATGTCGTACTTCTCCACCAGATCAAAGATGGCAGGCACCTCCCGGTAATTGAGGCGGCTCACCGTGAAGCGCAGCCCCACCTTGAGGCCCGCCTCCTGGCAGTTCCTTACCCCCGCCATGGCGGCGGCAAAGGACCCGGGCTGACCCCGGAAGCGGTCGTGGGTGGCCTCGGTGCCATCCAGGCTGATGCCCACATAGGAGAGCCCCAGGGTCCGAAGGCGCCCGGCCACCTCCCGGGTGATGAGGGTGCCGTTGGTGGAGATCACCGCCCGCATCCCCAGGCCCACGGCCCGCCCAATGAGCTGGAAGAGGTCCTCCCGCATCAGGGGTTCGCCCCCGGAGAAGAGGACCACCGGCACCCCGAAGTCGGCCAGGTCCTGGAGCAGGGCCAGGCCCTCTTCGTGCGTCAGCTCGTCCGGGGCTGCGCCCGCGGTGGCCTGGGCGTAGCAGTGCAGGCATTTCAGGTTGCAGCGCCGGGTGACATTCCACACCACCACCGGCTTTTTGTCGGCGGAAAACTGCAGCAGGTGCGAGGGCAGCTCCTTGGCCCGCCGGGCGCCATGCCCGTAGCGCAGCACATCCCCCGCCTCCACGGCACCGCAGTATAGCTTGGACACCCCGACCATGCGGTCTCCTTTGCGTCTGGAGGCAAGGTCGGGGGAGGGGGCCAGGGGCCGACGGCCCCTGCCCCCTCC